>CANFNN010000173.1 GCA_947448095.1 Bacteriovoracaceae bacterium
GGATCTCCTGAGGAATGGGTAGCTGTTATTAAGCCTGGCCGTATTCTTTTTGAAATCGGCGGGGTAGACAAAGCAACTGCAGATGCGGCATTAAGACTAGCAAAATACAAACTTCCAGTTAGAACTAAAATAGTTTCTAAGGCTGAGTTGGATGCTGCTTCTGGTGTAGTTTCTAAATCGGTTCACACCACAGCTCCTAAGGCTGTGAAAGAAGAAGCAAAAGTTGAAGTTAAGGCAGCAGCTAAGCCAGCAGCAGCCGCTAAGCCAGCTGCTAAACCAGCTGCTAAAAAGTAAAACTGGATAATTAGAGGTAGTTATGTTAAAAAGCAGCGAATTTTCAAAGCTAAGCGTAAAAGAAATTACAGAGAAGGTAGCTTCTCTTAAGAGCGAACTTTTTACTAAAAAGTTCACAAAATTCACAACTGGGTCTGATAAGCCCCATCTTGCGAAAGCACTTAAGAAAGATATTGCCCGTCTCTTAACTATTAAGAACGCAAAAAAGAAATAGGGTAAAACATGAGCACATCATTTAAAAGAACACTTACAGGTGAAGTTACTAGCGATAAAGCTTCAAAGACAATTGTCGTGAAAGTTGATCGTAAAACAATGCACCCGAAGTATAACAAATTCGTTACTACATCTAAGAAATATCATTGTCATGATGAGAAAGAATTAGCTTCAACTGGTAACCTTGTAACAATCATTGAATCAAAGCCTCACTCTAAGTTAAAGAGATGGGAACTTGTTTCTATCGTTAAGTAGTGGAGTAATTTATGATACAGCAGCAATCAATTTTAGATGTAGCGGATAATTCAGGTGCTAAAACAGTTCAGTGTATTAAAGTACTGGGTGGATCTAAGCATATGAGTGCAAATGTTGGGGATGTTATTGTTGTAGCAGTACAACAGGCCATTTCTGGCGGTAAAGTGAAAAAAGGTGACGTTAAAAAAGCCGTAATCGTACGAACTGTTTATCCAGTAAGACGCGATGATGGATCTTATATAAATTTTGATACAAACAGCGTGGTCATTATTGCAGCAAATAATGAACCAGTAGGTACACGTATTTTCGGGCCTGTAGCGAGAGAGTTAAGAAACAAGAACTTTTCTAAGATCTGTTCACTCGCTCACGAAGTGCTTTAATCAGCGTGTAAAAAAGAGGAAACAATGCAAAAGCTGAAAGTGAATGACACTGTTCAAGTCCTTGCCGGTAAAGATAAAGGCAAGAACGGAAAAGTGAAATCGATCAACTTCAAGACGAATAGAGTAGTCGTTGAAGGTGTGAATGTTGTTAAAAAAGCAATGAAACCTAACCAAGCTAATCAGCAAGGTGGATTTGTAGATTTGGAAAAAGCCATCCATATCAGTAACGTCGCTCTCTTGGATCCAAAGTCTGGAAAACCAACAAGAGTAAGTGTTAAAAAAATTGCTGGCAAAAACGTTCGAGTTGCAACGAAGAGCAAATCAGAAATTAAATAATTTGAGGTTACATATATGGCACGTTTAAAAGCTCAGTATGAAACTGAGATCAAAAAAAAGATGATGGAGACGTATAAATACGGAAACATCAATCAAATACCTAAGCTTGAGAAAATAATCGTGAACAGTGTTACTCGTGACGCTGTTTCTAACGGTAAAATCGTAGATAGTATCATTGCAGAGTTGGCAGCAGTTACAGGTCAAAAGCCAGTGACAGCAAAAGCTAAGAAATCAATTGCTTCGTTTAAGCTTCGTGAAGGTCAGGCAATTGGTGCTTTCGTAACTCTTCGTGGTTCGAAAATGTATGAATTCCTTGATCGCCTCATCAATCTTTCACTCCCAAGAGTAAAAGATTTTCGTGGTCTATCTCCTAAAGGTTTTGACGGTAAAGGGAATTATACAATGGGCTTGAAAGAGCAAATTATTTTCCCCGAAATCGACTATGACAAAATTGACAAAATTCGTGGAATGGGAATCAGTTTTGTTACAACTGCAACTAATAATGATGAAGGTCGCGAATTGCTTAAGCAGTTTGGTATGCCCTTCAGAGAGAAATAAGAGGTTTTATGGCACGTTTAAGCGCAGTCATTAAAAATAAAAAAAGAGAAAAACTTGCTAAGAAATTCGGCCCTAAAGCTGCATTACTTAGAGCAAAAGCTATTGATCCTAAGATTTCTGACGATGAAAGAGAAGTGGCTCGTTTGAAGCTTCAGAAAATTCCTCGTAACGGAAATCCGAACCGTGTTCGCAATCGTTGCGAGCTTACTGGTAGACCTCGTGCAGTCTACCGTGATTTTAAATTATGCCGTAACAAGTTTCGTGAACTCGCTAACAATGGTCTCATCCCTGGTGTGACTAAAGCTAGCTGGTAAGGAGAATAAATTTATGATGACAGATCCTATCGCAGATATGCTAACAAGAATTCGTAACGCTAATAAAGCTGGGCTTGATAAGTGTGACGTTCCTGCTAGTAAAATCAAAGCAAATATTTGCCGTATTCTTAAAGAGGAAGGCTATATTAAGTCTTTTAAGATTGCTGCTAAATCACCTTCTGAAATTACGATCAGAATTGGACTTAAAGAGGGTGCGATTGTTGGTATTAAACGTATTTCTTCTCCGGGACTTAGAGTCTACAAAGGCTACACTGAAATGCCTCGAGTGTTAAGTGGTCTAGGTGTTTCAATAGTGTCTACTTCAGCGGGGATTATCTCGTCGCGCAAGGCAGCATCATTGAAGCTTGGTGGCGAAATTCTGTGTAACATTTGGTAATTGGAGAATAACATGTCACGTATAGGTAAGAGGCCAATAGGCATCCCTGATAAAGTTGAAGTAAAAATAAACGGTTCTTTCGTTGACGTTAAAGGCCCTAAAGGTCATTTAACATATACTTTTAGAAAAGAAGTAAAAATCGAAAAAGCTGACAATGCTCTTACAGTTTCTCCTGCGGAGGAGACAACAACTGCTAGAGCATTATGGGGCTTGTCTCGCACACTTCTTGGTAATATGGTTACTGGTGTGACGACTGGTTTTGTAAAGAGTTTAGAGTTTAATGGCGTAGGGTATAAGGCTGCTGTCGCAGGTGATATACTTACTTTAAACTTGGGATACTCTCATCCAATTGAGCACAAGTTGCCAAAAGGTATCGAGGCTAAGATTAACAAAAATACAATCGAAATTCACGGAAGTGATAAAGAGCTTGTAGGTTTTGTCGCTGCACAAGTTAGATCGTACAGAGAGCCTGAGCCGTATAAAGGTAAGGGAATTAAGTACAGTGATGAAAAAATCATCAGAAAAGCCGGTAAAACAGGCGCTAAAAAATAATAGGTGAGTTATGAGAAAGAATGCTGCAAAAATTAAAAATGAAGCCAAATCTAAAGAATACCGTCGCAAACTAGCGATCCGTAAAAAAGTTATTGGTTCAGCCGAAACGCCACGTTTGTGTGTAACAAAAACTAACAAGCATTTGAGAGTTCAGGCTATCGATGATGTCAAATCTGTAACTCTTTTTTCTGTACAAACTTACGGAAAAGCAAAAGCTGCTGAAAGTGCAAATGCTGAGGGTGCCAAAAAAGTTGGAGCAGCAGTCGCAGTTTCACTTAAAGGTAAAAACCTTAGCAAAGCTGTTTTTGACAGAAGCGGAAAGCAATATACGGGTGTTATTAAGGCACTTGCTGACTCTATCCGTGAAAACGGTATTCAAATCTAATTAGGGGATCTTATGAGCGAAGAAAATAACATCGAAAATAATGCAACTGATACTGATGGGAAGTCTGATAAGAAGGGCGGAAAACGTCCTCAGAGAGCTCCACGTCAGGAAAAAAAACCAGTCCAAGATGGTTTGAATCCAGATTTAGAAGAAAGAGTCGTTGCAGTTAACCGAGTTGCTAAAGTTGTTAAGGGTGGTCGAAGATTTTCTTTCGCAGCTCTTATTGTTGTTGGCGATAAAAACGGGAAAGTAGGTTACGGACTTGGTAAAGCCAAAGAAGTTCCAGATGCAATTCGTAAAGCTGGAATGAAAGCTTCAAAGAGAATGATTAAAGTTTCTATTGAGAATGGAACTATTCCACACGAAGTTCTTGGCCTTTTCGGCGCTGGAGAAATTCTTCTTAAGCCTGCCGGTGAAGGTACAGGGATTAAAGCTGCTGGTGCATGTCGTTCAATTCTTGAATTGGCTGGTGTAAAGAATGTTTTAACGAAGTCTGTTCGTGGCTCAAATCCACATAACGTTGTTAAAGCAACTTTCAAAGCTCTCAAGAGTCTTCGTTCTGTTGAAGAAATCGCAACTGTTCGCGGTGTAAACGCTAAAGGTCTTCGTATGAAGGCTAAAGCTCAAAAAGTTTAAGGGTATATATGAACAAGCAAATTACAATCAAACTAAAAAGAAGCGTTATCGGCTGTACCGATAAGCAAAAAGCTACAATCACTGGTCTAGGTCTTAGAAAAATCAATAACGTTAAAACTCTTGAGAATACTCCTGCAGTTCGCGGAATGATTAAAGCTATGATTACATGGCTTGAGATTGTTAAATAATAGAGGATTTATATGTTAACTTTAACCACATTAAAAAGCCCTAGAGGCACAAACAAAAATACTAAGAGAATTGGTCGTGGTCAAGGATCTGGCCAAGGGACTCAAGCTGGTAAAGGTCACAAGGGTCAAAAAGCCCGTAACGGCGGCGGCGTTCGTATTGGTTTTGAGGGTGGGCAAATGCCTCTTTACCGTCGATTACCGAAAGTTGGTTTCTCAAATGCGCCATTCAAGATTGACTACGCTGTTCTAAATCTTGAAAAACTAGCATCAAAATTTACGAATGAAGTTGTAACGAGAGAAACATTGATAGAGATGGGTTTCTTGAGCGGAATAAATAAATCACTTCCAATCAAAATATTGGCAAAGGGTGAATTTAATAAGCCTCTTACTTTTAAAGGGATTGAAAAATTCTCTGCTAAAGCTTTAGAATTAATTAAGAAAGCTAACGGCAAAGTTGAGAATGCTTAATTCTTAAGAGGAAACAGGGATGTCATCGAACGCAAACGTATCAAAACTTGAAGAACTAAAAAAACGTGTTTTCTTTACAATTTTGATGTTGGGAATTTATCGTGTTGCTACACAGGTGCCTACCCCAGGGGTTGATGGTGCAGCTTTATCTTCTTTTTTTGATGGTATGAAGGGATCACTCTTTAGTGTATTTAACACTTTTAGTGGTGGAGCTCTTGAGCGTTTTTCAGTTCTTGCTTTGGGGATAATGCCCTATATAACGTCTTCAATTATTTTTAGTCTTCTTTCATACTCTATACCTGCATTAGGTGAGCTTCAGAAAGAGCCTGATGGCCATAAAAAGATTTCTCAATATACACGTTATGCCACCGTTCTTTTGTGTTTCTTTCAGGGCTATGGCTTAGCTGTTGGTTTAGAGAACATCAGAAGCCCAAATGGGCTTCCGGTGGTAATCGATCCTGGTATGTCCTTCAGACTTTTGACTGTAATAAGTCTAACCGCTGGGACTATGTTTGTAATGTGGCTTGGTGAGCAAATTACTGAGCGTGGAATTGGAAACGGAATTTCATTGATTATTTTTGCTGGAATTGCCGCCGGAATACCTAGGGGTATTCGCGATACTTTTCAATTGCTCCAAAACGGCGAGATGAGTATCGTTAATTTACTGATCGTCCTATCTATTATATTAGTCTCGTTTTGGTTCATTATTTATGTTGAACGTGCTTTTAGAAAAGTTCCAGTACAGTACGCTAAGCGCGTAGTTAATAATCGTGTATTTGGCGGTCAATCGTCGCATTTGCCAATTAAAGTAAACATTTCTGGCGTAATGCCTCCAATCTTTGCTTCAGCGCTTTTAGGCTTTCCGACTACAATTTCACAATTCATTCCTCAAAATAGTCCAGCAAAATCATATTTCTCAAATATTGAACAACTATTTTACCCTGGAAAAATGCTATATAATATTGTTTTTATTGGACTTATTATTTTCTTTGCATATTTTTACTCTACAATTCAGTTTAAGACAGACGACGTATCAGAATCACTAAAGAAAAATGGTGGATTCATCCCTGGAATTCGTCCAGGCGAGCAAACTGCTGATTTTTTAAATAAAGTAATCAGCAGGCTTACTCTTGTTGGCGCAATATATGTTGCTGGCATTTGTATTATGCCTGCAATCCTTTTTAACTATGCTAAAGTACCGTTTTATTTCGGCGGAACATCACTTCTGATATTAGTCGGTGTCGCTATCGATACTATGGCTCAAGCAGAAGGATTTATGATCTCGCAAAGACTCGATACTGCCTACAAAGTTAAGGGTAAGTATTCCGGTGCTAAGAGGTTTTAATAAATGAAATCACACTTGATCTTTATTGGAGCCCCAGGTTCTGGTAAGGGCACCCAGGCGAATAAGTTTGTAACCGAAAGGTCATTTAAGCATATTTCAACTGGCGATCTATTAAGAGCAGAAA
>CANFNN010000174.1 GCA_947448095.1 Bacteriovoracaceae bacterium
AGGCTGGACTTAAGGGTACAGTTGCTCCAAAAGCTGAGAATGAGAGGGAAAAACTCTCCAAAAAGAAAATTACTGAGACTGTTTTACATCAAGAACAGCGTAATTTTTGTGAAGAATGCAAGCAGGTACACCCGGATGTGGAGCTCTATTTCCATAATAATCCGACCACTGAAGCTGAATGGATCTGTGTAAAATGCGCCGATCGCTTAAAAATTTCAGATATTTGCCGTCAGACAGCACAAAGTGATACCTCTATTAAAAAGATGTTCAGAAGAGAGCATGGGGCAACCCGTCCGGCTTCAGACATCAAAGTCACTAAAACCAGCAAGCCCAAGGGCGATGCAAATGGAAATAGATAATGTCAGTCTGTAAAACCTGCCGGAAACCAAAAGCTCCTTATACTTGCGGAATTTGCGCTGAAAACAGTTGCAAGGCCTGCACCCATTTCCTCGGGGAAGAGAGCTTTTCGTTTCTTAAAGTGGTTCCAGAGGTCCTCAAACACAATTATTACTGCACCCAATGCTTTGATGAACAGATCGCAGGGCCTCTGAATGAGTACAATGAGACCATGGAGAAAGCCAAAGACATCATTATTTACGGAAAAGATCAAACTAGACTGACTAGGTATCTAAAACGCAAAGAAGACCCTTATCACGTCGAAAATTGCGTGGATAAAGAAGAAGCCGTACTCAGAATGGCTTTTTTTGCGGCACAGGCCAATTTTAACTGCTTAATTGATGTAAATCTTGTTTCAAAAAAAGTTTTGACCGGTACTTACAAAAATACTGCATGGTCCGGCACTGGTGTTCCCATAACGATTGACCCAAATGCTATTCGGGGCCATTGATCCCAACTATCCAGAATAGTAATGGGGTGTAATACCCCTTCACGCCTGCCTGAGGAAGAAATTCTGACGGCACCCTAGTTGCAAGACAGTGCTTGTCTCTGATTCTCGAGCACTCCCATTCGGCCAGAAGACTCATCCGTGTGCTCGCCAACAAGGAGGATTTATGGCCACTGTCTCAACCCCAAGCACCCAAACCACATTCCATTTAAGAGATGCCAAGGTCAAAATCTGGGCCATTCCCCTCGGAAGATTCTGTTATTCCCTGCTCTTTATCGCTGCCGGACTCAATCATTTTAGTCCGGGCACTATCGACTACGCCGCTCAACAGGGTGTTCCGATGGCGAATATTTTAGTGCCCTTCTCCGGTCTTATGGCGGTAGTCGGTGGTCTGAGTATTCTTTTAGGTTATTACGCGAGAGTGGGTGCAGGTCTGATTATATTATTTTTAATTCCGGTCACCTATTCCATGCATCACTTTTGGACCATCACTGATCCGGCGATGTACCAAATGCAAATGGTGCAGTTTATGAAGAACTTGGCCCTTTTAGGGGGAGCAGTTCTGATTGCTTTTTACGGAGCGGGTTCAAAAAGCATAGACCTTATGCGACCAAAAAAGAATGTCACATGAAAACTCGAATACTGGTTTTACTTTGTTTTTTTAGTAGTTTAGCAGAGGCGCAAGTGAAACCCAAAGCCCCAGTTGCTCAAAAGCAGCAGGAGAAAGTGAAAGTGGCCACGCCCAAAAAGCCTGAGCGCTATATCCAAGGGCCTTATGATCAGAAAGGGAATTACCGCTATACCCCAGCGGTAAGAAAACAAGACGAGCATTACTAGCAGGGCACTATTTTTTTTTCTTACCCTTGAAACCGGGGTGGGTCTTGGGTTTGGCCTCTCCCTCTTTCACCACTCGTTGTCTTTTTGAGTGATCAAGATATGAGGATTTCTCCTGACTTTTTCCAGGTGTGGGCGGAGTGACTTTGCGAATTGGCCCATCCATTAGCCATTTTCCAGGAGCTTCAGGAGTTCCGGTATAAGTTTCAGTCGGAAGTTTGAGTTTTATCAGGCGCAGGATGCGCTCGAGGATCGGCTTTTCACTGTCATCACAAAAAGAAATCGCTATTCCTTCTTTGCCCGCCCGACCAGTTCTCCCGATTCGGTGGACATAGCTTTCAGCTTCTAGAGGTAATTCAAAATTAATGACGTGACTCACGCCTTGAACATCAATGCCTCGGGCCGCAATATCAGTGGCGATCAGAACCTTAAAACTTCCCACTTTAAAGTTATGGAGAGCTTTTTCCCGGTCTTGTTGGTCTTTATCGCCATGAAAAACCGTTGCGGGAATTCGGCTATGAATCAAATATTCCCTGACTTTATCTGCCATATTTTTGGTTTTGGTGAAAACAATCACGAGTTCTGTGTCTTCTTCTTTGAGAATTTTCTTCAAAAGTTGAAATTTATCGACTCTGCGACAAAAAATCACCCTCTGACTGATGCTTTCTACAGTGGCCGATTTCGGAGTGGCATCAATTCTTTTGGGGTTATTTAAAATATCATAGGAAAGACCAGCAACATTATCCGGCATGGTGGCCGAAAAAAAGATGGTCTGTTTTTGTTCCGGAAGTTTTTCTACAATCAAATTGATGTCATCAATAAAGCCCATATCAAGCATACGGTCCGCTTCATCCAGAACAAAAATCTCGATTTTGCCTAGGCGAATGTGACCTTGCTCCATTAAATCCAAAAGTCTTCCAGGAGTGGCGACTAAAATATCCAGGCCATTTTTAAGTGCCCTGACCTGTTCAGCTTGTTTAATGCCACCAAAAAAAGCCCAACTTTTAATTCCCAGGCCTTTGCCATAAACTTCTAGACTCTTCAGAATTTGTGAAGCGAGCTCTCTAGTAGGAACAAGAATTAAGACCCGAGGCACACCCAAAGCTTCAGTAGCCGACTTCTTGGCCAGGTGCTGAAGGATAGGAAGTGAAAAAGCAGCAGTTTTCCCAGACCCCGTTTGGGCCACCCCTAAAAGGTCACTTCCAGTGAGCAAAACAGGTATGGCCTGCTCTTGAATCGCGGTCGGAGTCTCGTAACCTTCATTTTTTAGGTTTTCTAGAATTGTTTCACTAAAACCCATTTCACTAAAATTGATCATGTGCCTGCAATTGAAAGATCGTTAAACATTAAGGGAACCGAGAAAAAGGACAAATCAGTGGAAGCTTCAATTTGATCCCCTACCACCTCAACATTCTTTAAAAGCTCTATGAGGTTACCGGATAAGGTGATGTTTCCAAAGGTCGTTGTCTTTTGACCGTTCTCCCATAAATAACCCTTAACGGCGACAGAAAAGTTCCCTGTCACACGGTTGGCCCCTGAATGAAGACCATCCATTTGAATGACTTCCATATATTTTGGGGGACGCGGTTTTATGTTTTTGCCCAGGATGAGAAATTGAGTCCCAGACACATTGAGGGAACTGGAAGCTCCACGAGAAGCGTGACCCGTGGTCTCAGTTTTAAAATAATTAGCAGTCACCGAATTATGAAGGAGGGATTTCAAAACCCCGTCCTGAATAAGACTCAAGGGTCGTCTTTTAACTCCTTCACTATCGAACAGACTGGTACGAAATGATTGCGCATGCAAGGGTTGATCTTCCAAAGAGATATCTTTTGAGATCACTTGTTCACCTAGTTTTTCCGACCACGGATTGACTTTATCCATCGCTGATTTGGCGGAATAAAAATTAGAAAAACATTCCATTAAGCTTTTGAGTGAATCACAAGAAAACTGCACATGGTATTTTCCCGTCGGCAATGTTTTGGCCTGAAGAATATTGCGCGCATGAAGAAGTGAAGTCTCTACAACTTTATTCCACTGCAGGTCTCCAAAAGTATGTGCCAGATTATAATCGTAATAAAGCGCCTTCTTACCTTGATCATCCAGTAAAGCAGATGAAGTGATGGAATAAATTTTATCAGCGTAATTAGTCGAGCGCCCTGTTGAGCTTAGATAAAAAGATTGATATTCATTTTCTGAATAAGAGTTATACGGAACCGCCGAGACTCTTGAATCACGGGCCTTTACTTCTGATTCGAGCTCCAGAGCTTTTTTCGTTTTGAGAGAAATATCAGTTTCTGCTTCGGGGTAAGCAGCAATGTCAGAGAGATTTCCATTATGATCAATCATTTTCTCGTTAGGATTGGCCTCATTGCTCTGAGCATTTTGTAATGCCTGACGAACCATGAATTTGAGCGAATCTGAATCCAAGGCTTCAGTATAAGAAATTCCCACGGCACCGTCTTTAATCACCCGAACGCCTAGGATTTGCGAGCTAGATACTTTGTACTCAGAAATAGATCCATTTTGAGCACTCATTTTAAGAGACTTCGAAGTCGAAAGGATTAAATCACCTTCGGCTTTTGAAGCAGTGACATCATTCATCACTTGTTCCAGTATTTTTTTCATGCTTCACCTCCAACCAGAATCTCATCGACCTTGATGCAAGGCTGCCCCACGGTAGTAGGAATAGAGCCACTGACAGAGCCGCACATCCCGGCCATCAATTCCAGGTTATTACCAACCATCGAGATCTTCTTCATGACTTCGGGACCAGTCCCAATCAGGGTTGCCCCTTTAACTGGAGTGGTAATTTTTCCATCTTTAATTAAATAGGCTTCCTGGACAGAGAAATTAAATTCTCCCGTCGCTGGATTCACCGATCCGCCCCCCATCTTTTTGGCATAAAGACCATTCGGGACACTGGCAATTAGTTCTTCCAAAGCAAAAGGGCCTTTTTCAATATAGGTATTTCTCATCCTTGAAGCAGGAGCAAATTTATAAGACTGACGGCGGGCAGAGCCAGTCCTTTTATGACCGGTTTTAATTTCACCCATTCGGTCAGAGATGAATCTTTTTAAAATACCATTTTGAATTAAGTTTGTTTTTTGCGTCGGCATCCCTTCATCATCAATGGATAAAGACCCCCATGACTCAGCAATTGTTCCATCATCCACTGCACTCAAAGCACTGTGAGCAATTTGTTCACCCATTTTATCCCAAAAGACGCTCGCCTTTTTTTCAACTGAAGTCGTTTCAAGCAAATGGCCACAGGCCTCATGAAAAATAACTCCGCCGAAACCATTATCGATAATGACCGGCATCTTTCCGGCCGGACATGCAGGCGCATACAACATGGTGTTTGCCTGTTTGAGCAAAATTTCACAATTTTCTTCGGTATTGAGATTTTCAATAAATTCCCAACCACCAATAGCACCAGGGCCAAAGCTTGATTCTGTTTGTAAATTTCCATCTTTCATCACAACCTGATGAAAAAGACGGATATAAGGTCTCTCTTCGGTAGCAACTAATCCGTCAGAATTATAAATTTCAATTAATTGTTTCTTTTTTGAATAATTAAGCATGACCTGCGAGACTTTTTTATCTGTCCGAAGTCGGTCATCAATTTTTTTGAGAAAAGAAAGTTTATATTTAATATCAACTTCGCGGTCAGTAATAGTTGGAATTTTAGGATAAACGAGTTTTTCAAAATTTAGCGGTGCCGCTATTTTAGCGCCTTTGCCAATTCTTGAACCGAGCAATGTGGTGATCCGAAGTAATTCTTCCCGATCAGTCGAGTTAGTAAAACCATACAGAGCTTGTTCTCCATAAATTAGGCGAATACCAATTCCAAAAATAATTCCAGATTGAGTGTCCTCAGCGCGAGAATTCTTGAAAATAAAGCCTTCATTCTGAGTTCTTTCAATGAAAACTTCGACAAAATCGGCCCCCATGGAAAGGCCGTGAAAAATAACATCCTGAGCAATAGAAGATTGAAGTAATTGCATAATTTCCCCTTAAGGAAAAATTATAGCATGTTTAGAAAAATGAGAAAAAAAAAGGGTCCTTTCGGACCCTATTTTTAGTGATTAGCTAAGGTGTTTACCGAGAAGACCAGTAAGCTCAAACATAGTAACTTCATTTTTGCCAAAAACTTTTAAAAGTTTTGCGTCAGCAAGAATGTTTCTTTTGTTTGCAGGGTTTTGAAGATTATTAGCTTTGATATAATCCCACATAAGTTTAACGGCTTCAGTTCTTGCAATTGGAGTTGCACCAATAACAGCAGCTAAATCAATAGATGGTGTCATTGTCTTCATGAAGCCAGCATTTGGCTTACGAGCAGTTGTTGTCTTTTCTTTCTTCGTAGTTTGTGTGTTTTCCATAGAACCTCCGTAATTCTGATTAGGTGTTAATAGTGTTCACAAATAATCACCTTATAGCAACTTTTTCCTGAATGAGTGGGGAGCGAAGGGTCAAAAGACGACTTAAGTGTCAAAATTTTGCTACTTTTTGCTGTTTTTTGCGTCGATTAAAGCAAAAAAAATAATCAGAATGCTTTACAGAGATTGAAAGTATCAAAATTCATTTTATTTTGATCGCATCCCTTTTTGAAAAAAAAACTCGTCAAGCTTAGATCAATCCAATCTTCAGAGTCTTGAAAATCAGCGGAAGAAAGAAGATCAGTTAATTAATAACTATTAAAAAAAATTAATAA
>CANFNN010000175.1 GCA_947448095.1 Bacteriovoracaceae bacterium
GATTGGCTGACTCCAACTGCAGTGGATGCACAGAGTGGGGCGAGAGAGACGCCCGAGTTTCATCAGCGGATTGACCAGCTTTCAAATTCTGAACTGACCTCGGGAAATAGCTTTGATCCTTTTTTAGATCAAGAGGTTCTTCCCCGCATTGTGAGTCTAGTGAAAAAGTCAAAGACCACTCTGTGGGCGAGTGCCCTGCTTTTTTCTTGTGATGCGAGTACCAAGCCTCTGGTTGATGCCTTAATTGAGCGCGCCAAGGCCGGAGTGGATGTGCGGGTGATGGTTGACCGGACTTTACAGCTCATGCAAAAAAATAACTGTAAAAAAGAATTTTCAGGTCAAGGCATCAAACTCATCTTGGTTCCAGGAATGATCCTCAAGGGCTCGGCACTTCACGTGAAGCTATGGATGAGGGATTTAGAAGAGGGGATTTTCTTAGGTGCGAATCTCATTGATATCCAGGTTCAGGCAACAGGTTTTAATTTTCTCTTTCATGACTCGGGAATGAATATTAAAGGGCCTTCAGTCACAGATATGGCCCAGCGGTTTTTAGAGATTTGGAATCTCTACACTAAGAATACTCAGCAGATTGGTTCTAGTGTGAGTGAAAGAATCTCTTTGAAACTTGCGGCAGAAAGAACTGCTGGCCTGAGGGGAGCTGATCAATACTTGCGCTGGTTTCAATTGCCTAAAAACGAGCGCCCAAAGGGATTGTGCCGAGTGGTAACTCAAGAGCGCCACTTAGGTCGAGAGCGCGTTTCACAAACGGTCGGTGAATACATCAAGACTGCTCAAAGCCGCATTTGGCTTACCTCTGTGCGCCGAGATTTTCATCAAACTCTTGATCATCCAGAAATTGGTTATAATCAAATTTTGATTGATACATTCAGTAAGGCCAAAGACGAGGGTGTGCGAGTAGAGATGATGTTCAATGCCGCGGTTAATCCTTACTCTGTTTATTCAGTGCCTAATACGGGTCTTCCTGCTCGCAAATTTGGTCTCAAAGACCGGCTGATGCAGATGCATCTCAATCACTCAACCGATAAGGCCCTGCGTGATGGGGCGGATTTTTTTGAAAAGACAAATCTCAAGGCCCCACTTTTTCGGGCCTGGTCGTATTTTAGTTATTCGCACATGAAAAATATCATGATTGATGAGGATGTGGTGATCACGGGAAGCTATAATCCGCTGGACGAGAGATCCACGGATGATGCTGAGATTGCTCTGTTTTGTCAGGACAAGGAATTAAGCACTAAATACTCTCAATCATTTTCCAGAGATTTAGTGAACAGTATTCCTTATCCTTTGAAGTCTCAGATCACGAAATAATTTAAACAAGGGCCTGATCTTTCGATTCCATCACCAGATGCGTTTTCTTATCATCCACAAGTGCTGCAATCACCAGATCTCCACTCACGTTCAGCGTGGTTCGGCACATGTCTAAGAAGCGGTCCACACCAAGAATGAGTGCAATGCCTTCGCCAGGAATTCCCACACCGTTCATGATGATCATAATCATCGGAAGCGAGCCTCCGGGAACTCCGGCGGTACCAATTCCTGCGATGATGCACATTAAGACCACTTGAAACTGCTGAGCAAGCGAAAGATCCACGCCAAATACTTGGGCCAAAAATAAAACCGTGACCCCTTCAAACAGGGCCGTTCCGTTTTGATTTGCGGTAGCACCTACTGTCAAAACAAAGCGCGAGATCGCTGGAGTCAGTCCCAGTTTATGTTCCGCGGTTTCAATTGATTTAGGCAGACAAGCGTTTGAGGAAGAAGTTGAGAAAGCGTAGAGCATGACTTCTTTCGAGTCAGAGAAAAATTTCCAAGGTGAGCGTTTTGCAATAAATTTCAGCATCAGTGAATAAACCACGAACTGCTGAATCAAAAGTCCTGCTACTACCACCGCTGTGAAATAAAACAGGGATTCAAAAATTGAGAGGCCAAATTTAAAGGCAGTGTTAAACACAATCCCAAAAACTGCATAAGGGGCAATCTTCATGGCAAACTCAACAATCTTGAGCGAGGCCTGAAAGATTTCATCAAAGATCGCCATGATCTTCAGTTCTTGAACTCCCTCAGTCGTTTTTTGATAGAGAAAAAAGGCATAACCAAAAAAGAGCGCGCAAAACATAAGAGCGAGCATTTCGCCGTCGAGAGCTTTTACCGCTGCTTCAAAAGGATTTTTAGGAATGACTTCTACAATCGCCTGAGCAAAAGTTTTTGCACTCTTAGCATTCGAGGAAATCGTATCCACGTTTGATTGAGAAATCGCTAGCAGCGAAGTATCCACTTTAAAGCCTTCACCAGGCCTAAAGAAATTCACCAAAGCAATTCCGATTAAGACCGAAAAAGTGGAAGCGATAATCGTATAAAAAAGAGTTTTACTGGCGACCTTTCCCACCCCTTGGTGTTTTGCAAGATCAAACACACCTAAGACCAGTGCCGAGAAGACCATGGGCACAACTACCATGAAGAGCAGACGCAAAAAGATTTGGCCCGTTGGTACCATCAGGTATTCATTAATGCCGGCCACCCAAGTCACATCCTGATAAGAATGCGCAATAGTTCCTAACACGATACCGGCGATTAAACCCAAGAGAAGCTTATAGTGGTTCTTCATTCTGACTCCTAAAATAGTGCACTGGTTTAATCATAGGTGTTTTTGTCTAACTTGAGAAAGTTAAATAGTTTCCCACTTGATGGGGGACAGCTTGCTCTCTGAAAAAGAAGGGGTATTGTCTTGTGAGACGATTGATGGGGGCCAGGACATCATATGGATAATAAAGTTTTTCTCTTTCCACTAAATAATTCCCTACTGTTTAGGAAGGTTGCTCTTCCGTATCACATCTTTGAATCCCGCTACCGCCGGATGGTCAAAGATGCGATGGATAAACAAATTCCCATCGCCGTGGTGCCTATGAATTCGGACAGTGATTACGAGGGAGAGGTTTGTATTGCGGGAATCCCGCATATTCTCACCACCTATCCCGATGGACGAATGGATATCTACATCACGGGGTCCGTGAAATGCCGGCTGACTGAATTTCAGACGGAAAATCCTTATATGGTCTATGAGTACCGGCCGATTGAGGAGAACCTGTTTGTGGATCAGACGGTTGAGTATGAAATTGAAAGTCTTCGCAGTCTGCTTGAGAAGTGGGCGAGTCATTTTCTTCAAGATCCGATGCAAAGGTTGAATTTTTCCCACACGCTGGAGGATCCAGAAATACTGGTAAATTACTGCGCTGTGTTCTTATTGGATGAAATCGACTTGAAAAAAGACGTGATGGAAGCAGACAGCATGCGAAAAAAAATCCAGATACTGCTTAAGGCCGTTGGCCCAAAGGAGATTCCCCTCGGGCCATTCTTGCCAACGCTAAGATTCTAATTACTTTTTCTTCTTTGCCTTCGCAACAGCAATTTTTTCTTTGATTTTAGCTTTTTTCTTAGCTTGACCCTTGCGCTGAAGCATTTTTACCGCTTGGCTCTTTCTACCGAAACCCATTGTCCCATCCTTCTTTAAAGTTGTTTTTCATTGTAAAGAGTTCCGGCCTGAATGACAATGGGAAGGCGATTTTATCCAATAATTAATAAACCCCCATCTTAGGAGACTTTATGAAGATACTTCTCTCTGTCGCAGTTTTAGGACTGACTTTTTCAGCTTTTGCGAAACCGCAAATCTGCTCATTTGATTACCAAAAAGAAGGCTCAACTCTCAGCTGGACTGCCTTCAAAACTCCTAAAAAAGTGGGCGTTGGTGCTAAGTTCTCTGACTTTTTGATCACTGCTAAAAATGCCAAATCAACCGATGATCTTTTGGCGTCTGCATCTTTTGAGGTCAATTCTCAATCGATCGATTCAGGTGATAAAGGGCGTGACATGAAGATTGCTCAGTTTTTCTTCAAAAACATGCTTAAAGGTACAAAAATTTCAGGCAAAGTTCTGAAAGTTTCTAATAACGTGGCCGATGTTGAAATGACGATGAACGGTACGACAAAAGTCATTTCTATGACGAGTAAATTTGACGAAGCTTCAAGCAAGTTAATCGTTAAAGGTGCTCTTGATGTTTTAGAATTTGGGATGAAAGACAATCTGGCGGCACTTACGAAAGCTTGTTTTGAAAAACATGAAGGTGTTACTTGGCCAAATGTTGATCTTGAACTTTCTGCATCTGTTAAGAAATCTTGTAAATAATCTGATATTTTTAGAGGGATGAACTAGTTCATCCCTCTATTTTCTTTGACGAAGTATTTCGCTTTCACTTTCTCACTCAACCACCACGCAAATGTTCCGAGCCACACAATACACGCCAGGGGATGAAGGACAATTGATTTCCAAGACTCTTGAAAAACAATTTTTGAGAAGAAGCGGTAAAGAATTAGTAAAAAGAAACTGGCGATCGACCAGAATGGGTGAGTGAATAGACAGATCACCGGAAACGACCACAAAAATAGTGCCGTCAGATAGAGCCAAAACCCCATTTTGTCCCGTTTGTTCCAAAGTTCATCCCACTTGTCTTTTAACTGAAGGATTTGAACTTTTAAATCTTCTGGGTAAAAGCGCAGTAAGTGTTTTTCACCAAAAGCTAAATGATATGTCTTACCTTGCTCATCCCATTGACGGGAGATGGCCTCTTTCCAAGTCGAAATACGAACTGACTTGAAATCAATTTCTTTAAATGTTTTAAGACTCATCGCCATCCAGCCTTGAGAAATACTCAAAAGTGGATGAGTGAGATTACGGCGCCATTTTCTAAAACCAAAAAATGAAGTAAAGGCCAGTGTGGGATTTAAAACTGAAATCGCTTCGCCCACGACATTAAATTTCGCCGTTTGCGGTACCACAAAATAAGAGCTTTCTTTTTCAATCACTGTTTTCGCAATGGAGAGAAAAGCATGCTCAGTAGGAACCAATTCCGCGTCGCCGATGATCACGACTTCGGCCTGAATTTTTGGCGCCATCTGATCCAGCATCCAAGGAATCGGATCCACATGGCTTGGACGCATCGGAAAGCTATGGATTTCAAGATAAGGAATATTTTTTCTCAGTTCTTGCCAGTCATTGAGTGAGGCGTGATGGCCATCAATTAGCACATGAACTTTGAGTTGCCCTGAGCCTAGTTGAAAAGTACTGATGGATTTTTGCCAGGCCTCGAGAAAGAATTCGGTCGTGGGTGTGACCGGGATAATGAGCTCAATATTGCCCTTAAACTGATCGTCTTTAGAAAGCTGCTTTCCAAGTAGAGCATTCTTTACCAAAGTATAAATCATGATGGACGTGAGTCCCAGGGCAATAAGACCTAACATGCCGTCGCCTTTTTAAAACAGTTTCGATAAGATTATCTTATGAATAAACGACAACATATGCAAAAGACTTTTGAGCGCCAGCGGCTGCTCAATAAGGTTCTGGCCACTCCTGGACCTTTTCCCTACGTTTTAATCCTGGATCATCTAAAAGTGGACTTTAATATTGGTAAAATTATTCGCTCTGCTGAAGCTTTTGGGGCGCGGGCGATTGATGTAGTGGGAACCATTTATTTTGATCCCATGCCGGCCAAGGGCTGCATGAAAAGGGTTCCGTGGGTCATGCGGAGTACTTTTATTGAAAG
Source organism: Bacteriovoracaceae bacterium (assembly GCA_947448095.1). Taxonomy (GTDB): domain Bacteria; phylum Bdellovibrionota; class Bacteriovoracia; order Bacteriovoracales; family Bacteriovoracaceae; genus Peredibacter. Next base: position 5,615 of record CANFNN010000175.1, read on the forward strand.
CTTTCAGCATTATCAGGCGCAGGGTTACACCTTTTATGCTTTTGATGCCAATGCTCCGGTGGGACTGCATGAAGAGACTTTTCCTGATAAATCGGCTTTTATTTTAGGTCATGAAGGGTTTGGATTTTCGTTCAAAAAAGAAGACTATCCTCAGATCAAATACATCAAAATTCCGCAATTCGGTTTGGTGGAGAGTTTAAACGTCTCAGTGGCTGCTTCAATTGTGATGTATGAATTTACCCGCAGCCGAGGATTTAATCCTCCAGCAGAGTCCCTTTAAGATTCAGATATAGGCCGTATAAAAAGCCTAGGGCCATGACTCCAAAAAACAAATGGGGCGGCTGAGCGTTGGCGGGAAAGCCAAAATAATTCAAGGTCACACCTGTCGCAATATTTCCAACAACACATAAGAATGCCATGAAGGTCATAAGAAACGCCCCACGGTTATAGCGCGTGCGGTGAAGGTAGATCAGAAGATAAATAAACAGCGAAAGAATCACCAGCGAAAAAGAGCGGTGAGTGAAAAACATAGGCCCTAGATAACTAATCACATTCTCATAAGTCGTGGTCTGAGTATCGCGAGTGAAGTGATCCACTTGCTGGCGCACTTGAGTTCCCATAAGAACTTGAAAAAAAGTAAATGTAACTAATACTTTTGAGATCCTGAGTGCTTTCACATCAATCTGAGGAACGATAGCGATATTTTGTAAATCTTCACAATATTTTTTTAAGTAAAGCAGCC
>CANFNN010000176.1 GCA_947448095.1 Bacteriovoracaceae bacterium
GGAGCATTTTTAAAAGACGCAGATCACTAGGAATAGATTCCGCCACCCCAGGGTACTGGACCTTGATCACGACTAATTTGTTATTAAGCGTTGCTGTATGAACTTGGCCGATACTTGCGGCTGCCAAGGGAGTCTGTGAGATATCTTTTAAGTGCGAGAATTTTTCGCCTAACTCTTCTTTTAGGATCGCTTCAATTTTGTCATAAGGAAGAAAGGTCGAATTTTGATGAAGGTTCTCAAGCACCTTGATGACTTCAGGTGGGAGGAATTCACCCATGTCCATGCTCATCAGCTGGCCAAGCTTCATGCTGGCCCCTTTGAGTTCAGACATTGTTTTCACAATTGTTTGCGCCAGTTCTACTTTGGACTGCAGCTTATCCTTCTCGTCTTCCCAATTTTTCAATCGGGACCCGATCTCATTAATCGCCATTTTTGAGGCCATGCCCATTAATTTAGATCCGCGAGACCATAGTCCGGTTGGTATTTTTGCCACATAAACTCCTATCTCACTGAATGATAAGGGATAAGTGCTGTAAAAACATTCAACATACCATCATTTCCTTTTTACCTAGTCTGTATAAGTGGAGTTGACGCAGTGCTATCATCCAAGAATCAAGGACTTAACGTTTATGCGCTTATTAATACTTACTTTGTCGTTATTCGTCTTCTCTGTTCAGGCACAGGAAGAGAAGTTGTCGTTTACAAACGTCAGGGAAGGAAAGTCCTATTATGCAAATTTCCTGAACGACCTAGCTGTGAAGCAAACGCTTAAAAAAACTTCAAGACAAGTAGTAGTTGAGATCTATCAGGATGCCTTAAAAAAACAAGATTCAAATAAGCTCTGTGCCTATGACCTAAACCGCGAACTAAGCTCCACTCTTGAGAGTCGCTCAATTGATACTGATCTCAAAGGCATCATTTTTATTCTTCGTCAGGAAAATGAAATCGATGATGTGGTAGCAAAAATTCTTTTAACCGCTCATGAAGTAAAGAGCACTCAGCTGATCACAAAAGATGATGAGGACCGGATTTCTCCAGAGAATAACCAAACCACGAAATCTCAATTAGAGCTGATTGCCTCGTTTGAAAAAAGATTTGCTAAGGGCAACTGTTTAGATGAGGCCTATAGAAATTTTCACGCTGAATTAATGAAGCTGGATAAAGAAACAAAATCCTATCAATTAGAGGCCTTAAATCTTCAGGCCCTTCAAGAAAAAAGAATCTCTGAAGAACTCTACCTGACTCTCGAGCAGGCAAGACTGAATGAAATGGAGACAGGATCTCTTTCTTTGGCAAGCTATCAGCAAAAAGTTAGAACCCTGAGAACTCAGTACCCGCTTAGAGATCTAAGTGAAAAGAGTGACTTCACGAGTGTTAAAGTAAAGAAAATGAAGTCCAGCCGTCGTCAGCGCTTGTTTGAAAACTACACTGATTTGCAAATTATTATGATGGGGAACGTAATTAAAAAATTGCGTGCCCGACTTGAATACGATGCCGTTGAAATCTCGGGCTACCGCAGTGGAGTTCTTCAGGAAACGATTGCTTTAGATCCCATGGAGAGATTTCGTTTTGCGATTAAGGCCTTAAGAAAAGAAATGTCGCTTTTAACATTGAACACTTACTTTGCAGGCCGCTCTCCAGATTATATGGACCTGATGATTGCTTCTTATGAAATTGGAATCATTCCTGCCTCTGAATTGAATGTGGTGGCTTCGCTAGAAGAAGTTTGGAATCCTAAGAAAACTTTCTGGGATAAGGCCGGAGTTTGGATTAAGGCGTTTTCAACCGTGGCAACAATCGTTATTCCTCCTCCTTATGGATTTATTCCGGCCCTAGTGATCGTGGTGATTGAAGCTACGGCGAAAAAATCTAAGAACCCTAACTCTAATGACCCAACGGTGTTATTTTAATATGAAAAATTTAATTTTATTTATTCTTTCTTTTGTGACTTTTACGACCTTCGCTTCAGCGAGAACTTTTAAAGCAATTGTTCGAACTGAGAGCAATGCCGCCAAAGAGGCGATGGTGGAACTTGAGGACCTCATCTCTGAGACAAGTTTTGATGGTAAGCACTTTAAGATAGTTAAAGGAAAAAGTGATGAAGCGATTGCGTTTGATGCAAGTGAGGAGCTAGTTTTTAAGGCCGCTACCACTTACTATCATTTAACCATTGCTCGAAATTATTTTATCAATAAAGTAAAATCGGACTTTGTCTCTAAAACTGAAAAGATGGTGATTCGAATTGAGCACACTAATCAATTTTCAGAACTTGGCCACCATGCCAATGATAATCTTGATCCTCAGTTCAACAATGCCCTGACTGTTCCTGCAGGAGTTGGCCTTGCGTCCAGGGGAGTTGTGCCTTGGGGATCAGAAATTTGGTTTCGCCCTCAGAAAAAAATTAATATCAAAGATTTGAACACCAACAATTTAGGCAGTCAGCAGTTCAAAGTTCTGATGCGTGACTTTCGAAACCAAATTCATATGCAGTCGCTTCAAAAATTCATGCTAGGAGTGGCGACTGTCCTTGTCTCTGGTTCTTCTCGCTCAAATCCTTTTAGTCTAGACAGTCTGATGAGAACGGCTGGATCTAGTTTAGTGATGGAGTTTGGGTATCAGTTTATTGATCCTATCACTAAGGCCACATCTCGTAAGTGGTACTGGCTTGATACCGCCATGATCCCAGAAATTATTTATCATGAATATTCGCACGCGGCCCTTTCCGATCACCTTGTGTTGTCTCACTCAACGGCAATCATTGAGGGGATGGCAGATTTTTTTGCAGGCCAGATCTCCGGATCTCCTCAGCTTGCAAAACACATCAAAAAATACAATACCTTCAATGGTAAAAACGCTAAGAAGAAACAGGATTATGCCATTCAGTTTGAGATGAGTGATTACGCCAATACTGATTTTGTTTTCGGCATGCTTTGGGAAATCAAAAATATATTGGGTGAAGAAAAGGGTGAGGCTTTTATGTTTGACCTGAGAAAACGACTCACAACCAACTCAACCATCCGTGGGGAATTGATTGATGGGCTTCTTCAAACCTGCGATTCTGTCTGTGATCAACCTTTTATCGATAAAATCCGTATACTCAAGGCCTTAAATCTTAGGGGAATCTAAAGATCAGGGCCTAATTGACACCAAAACCTCTGTAAGATAGTGAAAAATATTTACACCTCATTTTAAGTTTTTAATTTTCGATTTTATTAAGCTAGAACCACCAAGATTATTAATATTCATTAATTCCGGGGGCTCAAATGTTTAAGAAACTTATTGCATTGATGATGGTTCTTTCGATTTTCACTACACAAGCGAATGCTTCAACAACTGATGGTTTAAAAGCCGCTTTTGATGAACTAAACTACGCTCTTACTGTTGAATGGGATCAAAAAGATAAAGAGTTTCACGCTGATCAAATGAAGAAATTTACGAGCTCAATTCGTGATCTTCAATCAAAAGGTCTGACTAACGCTCAGTTAGTAGATTTCGCTAAATCTCAAGTTAAGAATGCTCAAGTCGCTAAAGATCTTGAAACTGCTTTGAACATGATTCAAATCAATAAAATGTCTGGTGCTGAAGCGAACAAATACATCCTCGATACAATGAAGAAATCGTACTCTGCAGGAGCTAGCTGGAACGGCGAAGTTTTCATCTATCTTGCTGTTGGTGTGTTGATTGTTGCTCTTGCGGTTGCTCTTGCTAACGGAAACGTTTCCTCTTCTTCTGGAAACAGCGGATACGGATCTTCATGTTATTATAATGATGTTTATGTGTGTGATACTTATTGTTACAACGACTACTACGGTTACACTTGTTACGATGATTGCTACTGGACTTCTCAGTATACTTGTTACTAAGCGATACTTAATAGGGAGACTTCGGTCTCCCTTTTTTTTGGTCTATTTATTGCCAGCTCTGATGGCCGTTGAAGAAAGATTCTCGAATTCATGCCTTCCAAGAAAGACAATATTTATTTTCGGTGCGATCTTTTTCAGTGGAATCGCAACTTCTTCTCGTTCCTCGTCATCTTCAAGTCTAGAAGAGACGTAAATCGTATCCACAATATTCAATAGATCTTCAGGCCTAACCCATTTCATGATGTTTCTAATGCTATCAAAGCCCATTAAAAGCGAATGTTTCTTGTTAGGGAAGTCGTGATGGAGTTTTTCAATCCAGGTGATGGTTGGATTGGTATTAAAATCTAAAAGAAAAGTCGGTGCAATATAATGGTTCTTACCAAATTTAATTTTTCTGACGAGTTCAATGATGTTTGAGACTGGCTCAAGCACCTTGAGTTCTTTCAGGGGACTTCTATCCGGCAGGATGAAACAAATCTTATCCTCAGGTAATAAATCTAAACAGGCCTGATGTCCTTTGTGCCAGGGATTAAAGGTTCCACCAAAGAAAACCCATTCATCTGAAGCTTTAGTGAATAGAAGTTCAGGGCAAATGCCTTTGAGTTCCTGATGGTAAGGGGAAAAGGGATACCTCGCTCCAACAAGGTCTAGTAAACTTCTGGCGGTGCTGGGTGAAAGTTCTGGTAGAATAATAGGCCAGTTAATCATCAAGAGAGGAGAGGTCGTGTATTCAAACTCCAAATCCTTCCACACAAGAGGCTTAGTGAGTGTTTCGTAAGCTTCTACTCGCCTGGCCTTGAGGACTTCTTTGTCCAGATAAAGAAAAAGTCGTTCCATTCTAATTCAGCTCAATAGGAAGACATCGACCTAAAGAGAGCTCCTCAAGATTCATTCTACACTGATAAACCAAAATTTCGACTCCTGAATTGTGGGCTTGCCGCAAAAGACTTGCGTACTCAGGATCAAGTGACTCGGCCGGTTTGAACAAGTGTACATCTTCTCTTTGCACTACAAAGAGCATGGCCGCTCGTAAGCCACTTTTTTTGATCTCCATTAATTCTCTCAGATGCTTTTGACCCCTCTCAGAGACGGAGTCAGGAAACTGTGCCTTTCCCTCAAGCTTAAGCGTGACATTTTTGACCTCCACGTAACAGGCGGGCAAGGTGGGGTGCCCTTCAAGATAGAAGTCCACGCGGCTTTGGCCGATTTTTTTTTCGGGTATGACGACCGTGTAACCCGTAATTTCAGGCAGAAGATTTTCTGTTAACCAGATCTTGGCGAGTTTATTGGCATTAGCGGTATTGACCCCAATCCAGGTTTCACCGTTGTGGGTCAGCTCAAGTGTATGCGGATATTTTCGATTTGGATTTTCTGAAATGCTGACGGCACATTTCCAGTTGGGCTCCCAACAAGACTGCATACTTCCAGTATTTGGAACATGAGCAGTAATGGTTTTATTGCCTAGGTCAATATCAGCGAGAAATCGTTTATAGCGTTTGAGAATGATGGCTTTAGTTAACGGCGTAGACCACTTCAAGTTTATTCTCCTTTGGAGAATAAAAACTTTAATTCCGAGGTGAGACTTTGTAAATGATTATGGGGTGAGAGGTTTGAGAGTGAAAATGCCCCTCCTTAAAGGAGGGGCTAATGGACTTACCAGCTTCTTCTGACTTGACCAACTCGGATAATAATTTGAGAAACAAAAACATCTCCGCGCACTAACAAAGTAAGATCTCCCTGGACTTCTTCCATCGTTCCTAGGGGAAGTGGAGTTACGCCTTGTAATTCAGAGATCGTTTTTACTTCGCTGATGATTCGGTTATTCATACCAACTTGAACAGTGGCACTTCTTCCTCTCAGCACTTGGCCTTGAACTGCAATTCTTTCAATTTGTGCCCCTTCTAAAGATATTCCTAGTTGCTGTTGAACCAGTTGCTTAAGGTTAATTTCTGCTGACATACGAACGTCTTGTCGAAGATCAAGCTTAATTAGTTGTCCGCTCATGGCCGACATATCTTGACGGCGCACTCGAGAACTTTCTGCCAAAACAGTGATGGTATCGATCAGCATATCATCAGAAGCCGAGATCTCTAGATCATCCAGGCGACTTTGGGCCGGAAGAAGAATCGTCACAGAACTTAATTGTCTTTGAATGATTTGATTCGAAATCATTCTTCCGCGAGAGGAGATTTGAATCATCGCAGGGTTTCTTAACGAAGAAGCAAAAAGAGTTATTGAGTTCGCATTAAGATCCATGGACTCACTCATGGAGAGTCTTAAGAGCTCAGAGACTCGGCGCACTTCACGCATACGAAGTGATTGAGAAATTCTTTGAGTGATAACTTGAGAAGGCGCTTGTTGACCGTATCCGCCTTGAGCAGAACCCTGCTGAC
>CANFNN010000177.1 GCA_947448095.1 Bacteriovoracaceae bacterium
ATAATAGTCAGTGATCCACCGTTTTCAATGTTACGAGCAGCCCCGAAAAATCTCTTCGGTTTATGAAGGGCATTGGAATCCACACCACCGGAAAGGATTTTTCCAGATGGTGGAACAACAGTGTTGTAGGCACGGGCCAGACGAGTGATTGAATCGAGAAGAATTACTACATTTTGCTTGGCCTCAACGAGACGTTTAGCTTTTTCAATAACCATCTCAGCGACTTGTACGTGACGAGTTGCTGGTTCATCAAATGTTGAAGAAACAACTTCAGCACGAACGTTACGTTTCATATCTGTAACTTCTTCTGGACGCTCATCAATCAACAGAACGATAAGTTTTGTATCAGGATGGTTATCAGAAATTGAGTTAGCAATTTCCTGCATCAGCATGGTTTTACCAGCTTTAGGTGGAGCAACGATCAAACAACGCTGACCGAAACCTTGAGGGACAAACATATCAATCACTCGAGTCGAGTAATTAGTAGGTTTAGATTCAAGATTAATTTTTTGTTCAGGATAAAGCGGAGTTAAGTTATCAAACAAAACTGTTGAACGGTGCTGTTCAGGATCACGAAAGTTAATATGATTCACTTTCAAAAGAGCAAAATAACGTTCCCCTTCTTTAGGAGTACGAATTTGGCCTTCAATCGTATCTCCAGTTCTCAAACCAAAGCGGCGGATCTGTGAAGGAGAAACGTAGATATCATCAGCACCAGGAAGGTAGTTATATGAAGGAGATCTTAGAAAACCAAAACCATCCGGAAGGATTTCCAGAACACCGTCTCCAAAAATCTCTTCATTCTCTTTAGAATGTTTAGTCAGGAGAGAAAAAATAATCTCATGCTTTTTGAGACCGGCGGCATTTTCAATCTCGCCCTCTTCAGCCATTTTGGTTAGTTCTTCGATGTTTTTTTCACGCAATCCGCTCAGATGCATTTGGACTCCACGGTAATGTTAATTGATTTTCTTTTTGTATCGATCATTAGTTTTGAATTTTTGGGAATTTGTATTCTCGATTTCGAGAACTAAATGCGAAACAACTTCTTGAATTGACTTAATTTTATCTTTTCAGACAAAGAAGTCAATTTTTTGTTTTCTCAAGAGTTTTAATTTAATAATATCAATGCGTTAGGGCTCCCGTGTAGGAGCCCCATATTTAAATCTTATTTGATTCTATCAACAGCTTCCAGAGATTCCCATTGAGCATCAGCTTTTTTAATATGGTCATCTATTTTAGACATGAATGAGTCACGGGCCTCAGTTGAAGAAAAGACGTAATGCTTACCCTTATACTCTAACTTATATTGATGATCGCCCTTCACCTTAGCTTTATTGGTTAATCCCATTGGGCAATGGCCATCATAAGCGAGGGCCGGCTTGACAGTTTTACTACATGATTCAGTTTTCGCACAAGACGACTTATCTGCGCACATTTTTTTATGAGAGCAAGCAGCGAAGTTAAGTAACAAACATAAACTTAATAGGAATCTCATGATTTCTCCTGTTGAAATTGCATCGGGATCGAAATGATTTAGGCATTGTAGTCCAATAAATCCAACTGCGTAAAATATTAATATCACGATATATAGACAACGCGTACCTTTTCCGTACACTAAGTCTATGCGAAAAATCATCCACGTCGATATGGACGCCTTCTTCGCCGCTGTTGAAATGCGGGACAACCCCCATCTCAGAAATGTCCCCATGGCCGTAGGTGGAGCTTCTGATAAGCGGGGTGTTCTCTCTACATCAAATTACGAAGCTCGAAAATACGGAGTAAAGTCCGCCATGGCCACTGCTCACGCGATGAAACTTTGTCCGCAATTAGTATTAGTGAGACCAAACTTTAAAAAATACTCAGAGGCTTCAGAAAAGATATTTGAAATTTTTCACGAATACTCTGATTTGGTTGAGGGTCTCTCTCTCGACGAAGCTTTCATAGATGTAACGGATTCAAAATTATTGAACGGCTCTGCGACTTTAATCGCCAGAGAAATTCGCCAACAGATATTTGATCGAACAGGTCTCACCGCTTCGGCCGGAATTGGTCCCAATAAACTTATTGCAAAACTTGCAAGCGACATTAATAAGCCCAATGGTATTTTTACCGTTGCTCCTCATCAAGTAGAATTTTTCATAGCTCAAATGCCAATTGAAAGAATATGGGGCGTTGGTAAAGTGACTGCCAAGAGAATGCATGAATTGGGCATTAAAACTTGTCTGGATATGCAACCCTACACTCGCTTGGACTTAATTCATCTTTTTGGCAAATTTGGAGAGATGCTCTTTGACTTTTGCCGAGGTCAAGATGAGCGTGAGGTAGAAACTGAATATGAGCGAAAATCTCTAGGAACCGAGGAGACTTTTGGACAGGACCTTTCGAGCTTTGAAGAAATGAAGCAACACGTGGCCCGCATGTTTCAAGAAGTCAAAGAAGCCCTCGAAGGCTATCAGGACAAAACAGTTAAAAATCTTCACATCAAAATCAAATACTTTGATTTTAAGCAGACCACAATTGAAAGACAGCTCCCCATGACTGAAGAGAATTGTTTGCTACTTTTGGAAGAACGGTGGTGCCAGGACCCAAGACCAGTTCGACTCTTAGGTGTCGGAGTCAAGTTTACAGATTCTAAAGTCCCAAATGATTTTCAACTTCCGCTTTTGACTTAAGGGATATGATTAAGTACATATTTCCTAATGAATGAGTTTCACCTCCCAACCAATCATCCCCTACATCTAAAAACGATCCTCGCGATGGATTTTGGCCAAAAGTTTATTGGTGTTGCTACTTACTGCGTGAACCGTGACCCTTACCCAACTCCTTATGGCCGAATTGCGAATAAGGGTAATGAAATAGTCCTGAAAGAATTAAAGACGATTCTGGACAACGAATGCGTGGAATTTGTAGTCATTGGCTTGCCTTATTTAACTGATGGAAAAAGAACGGCTTCGACAGAAAGGGCCCAAGCTTTTGTAGATATGATACGTGAGCAAATAAGTCAGCCAGTCGAAGATCAGGATGAAACTTTATCTACTTTTGAAGCTGAATCCCGAATGAAAAACTCTCCACAGTATAATTTTCAAGTCGATCTATCTCAAATAGACGCCGTTTCGGCCTGTGTAATTTTAGAAGATTTTATTCGGCGCAAGAAAGCGAATCCTGCCTTATAATATCAGCCTATGATAAAAAAACTCCTCATTTCTTTAGTCGTTGTAGGCCTACTCAGTCTCATTAGTGTGGGTGCCTACTTAGGTTATTATTTCACTCGAACCTATCAAGGGGCCGATACAAACTTTGTGGTTGAAAACGGCGATACGTTTGGCAGAATTAACCAACGCCTCTTCAACCAAGGCTTTATTTCAGATAAACGCATTTTTCATTACCTCGCAAAATACAAAAATGTGATGAACAAATTTCGCGCCGGCAGTTACACCATTACTCATGGTTCAACAATGACTACGGCATTGGATACACTGGTCTATGGCCAACCAAACCTTACGAGCATAACGATCCCTGAAGGGAAAAATATGTACGAAGTAGCAAAGCTGCTTGAAGCCGCAGGAATAACAACTGCTACTGAATTTTTAGCGGTCGCCCAGAATCAAGACTTCATTTCTCAATTAAGTATTAACAGCACAACTCTTGAGGGGTATCTCTTTCCCGAAACTTATCGATTCGCTCCGAATACCCCTGCTAAAACAGTCGCAAGAACCATGATTGAGTTATTTAATAAGAAAACGGAATCTCTAGATTTCACTCACCCTTTTTTAAATAAACATCAGGTGATCATTTTGGCTTCAGTTGTAGAAAAAGAGACTGGCGCGAAAATAGAGCGACCTGCGATTGCGGGAGTCTTCACGAATCGCCTGAAAAAAAGAATGAGATTAGAATCTGATCCCACGACAATCTACGGGATCTGGACTCGCTACACAGGAAACATTAAAAAAGCTGATCTCTTAGAAGTCACTCCCTACAACACTTATAAAATCCCTGCTCTTCCTCAAGGCCCGATTTCAAACCCAAGTCTTGAAGCCATTCAAGCAGTTTTAAAGCCAGATGGTCATGAATACCTATTCTTTGTGAGTAAAAATGATGGCACTCATGAATTCACCAAAACATATAAAGATCATCTAGAAGCCGTGGATAATTTTCAGAGGAATACAAAAGCCAGACAAGGCAAGAGCTGGAGAAACCTAAAGCAGTGAACCACAGTTTTCAGATAAGTTTTGGAACGTTCGTGTAGGTCCGTCCGCCCAAACAAATACCGTAGCTTCTTTAGAGTTTCTTAAAATGCTAGGCTTAAACTGAAAGTTCGTTGGAATGGAGTTACGAAGTGTTTCCATCGAAAACAGTCTCCCGAATTCATTCATCGATTTTTTAATTTTCATTTCAGGTAATTCTAAATTGAAAGTAAAAGGCTTGGTGTTATTAAACTCGCCAATCCAATTTGAGACATTCTTAAAACATTTCGGCACAACGGTTAAGTGATAAGCTTCATCCGCTACCGCTGTTAGTTCGACCGACATTTTCAAATAACGGTTTTTTTCATTTAAGGCATGCTCAACTCGCTGGACCGAAGCCTTGAACAAGTTTGCCTCATTAATAAGATTACTCTGCCCCATATCATAAGAATTGATATCGAGCTTTTTATTACACTCATCTTCGTTAAGCACGTCCTGTTCCGGATAAATTGGCGCACAGGCATAGTTAGAAACGTGAACAAGAGATTTCAAAGGACGCTCAAGAATTCTCATGGAAATGACTTCATCGATTTGTGCTTTGGCGACCGGCCTTGAAATGAGGCCTCTTACCTTGCCACGGTAATCAAGAATGGGAGAGCCCCCATTACCTTCACTGAATTCACAACCCGCCATCAGCATGACTGGGGAAGATTGATTGATCGCAAGGGGATTAAAATAAGAATTGTGTATAGATTGGCAGTTTTCAGACTTCCGGATGATACCTTGATATTCATCTATCTGATCAACACTCCATGTATAGAATTTATCCATGTCATCCATACCACTTCGGCTCGGAGTAACGTTTCGTCGGTAAACATTCTTAGGCAATTGAATATAGGCAATGTCACTTCGCCATAGGTAGGGCTCTTTTGAATTTAACTGAGAGACCTCAAGGACTTTTTGGCATCCAACCTTAAGAGGCTTATCGTTTGATTGAGCAAAAAAGAAAAAAATATCTCCCCCGCAACCAATGTCCTTAATTCTTAAGCGCTCTGGTAAACAGCTGCTAGCGGTCACGACGACATTATCGTCGGTTAAAAAGCCTGTGCAAAATTTGAATTTATTTTTATCAAGGATCACAACCTTAGTCAGATAGCTTGGACAGGTGCTATCAGTTCCACCGCAAAAGAGCTCTTGCTTTGAGAGCTCAAGCTCTGTGTCTGAAATTTCGGGATTGGTGTATCCTGGAGTCTTTATCTTTTCTTCGTCTGCCTTTTTTCCACAACCTAGCGACAGCAAAGCGACGAGAGAAATCAAGGCGCATAAATAGGGACAGAGTTTCTGATTATTAATAATCAGCTCCCGATTTACGGATATGAACCACCGGCTTACTTTCTGAGTTCATAATGTGAGAAGCTTTTACCTCTGCAAAGACTACTTCATGGTCCCCAGGTTTTGTAAAACTGGTCATCACGCATTCAATGGCAGCCTTGGCCTGATCTAAAATAACTCCATTAAACTCTCCCGCATGGTGGGGAATTTGACTGAAAGGATTTTGGGCAGGATCATAGCCTTTCCAAAAATGCTTCAAATAGGCTTTATCATGATCGCCCACGATATTAATAACGAAGGGATTTCCTGATTTTATTAGATCATAGGCCGGGCGTCCTGGCTTAATAGCGAGACTTACAATTAACGGATTAAATGATATTTGTTGAACAAAGCTAGCAAGATAGCCATCGATTAATTGCGTTGATGGGTCACGAACTGTCACAATAAATAGACCTGACGGGATAAGTCCAACGGCGACGGCTTTGTCACTATGCATCATAAGTCCTCGTTATCTCAAGCTTCATATTTAACCTTAACGAGGTGGGACTATATTTGTCAAATATCGACCTTAAGATTGCCTTAAATAATGCATTGTTTTCAATTTATGGTCATTTATTGCCGATAAGTAATGTCACTTGAGTCGAAAGGATCAACGCTTTAAAATAATGGGAGTGGTTAACAACATTAAAAGTGGTTACCACCTACGAGGAGGAATCTGTGGATAAGAAGAAACAAGA
>CANFNN010000178.1 GCA_947448095.1 Bacteriovoracaceae bacterium
AAATGGCGGCTTAAGCAGTAGTAGCTTGGTTGTGCTTTGAGTTCTTCGAGGATCTCAAGGGAGACTTTTTTTACTTCTTCAGTGTTTTTTGTTTTTAAAGCGGTAGAAATTTTTTGTTCAATCGACTTTCTATTTATCGCAGAAAAAGTTTCCATCGGCTTTTGTCTTAGTAATCTAGGGGTCTCAATCAAGGCCTTAAATTCTTTGCAGAATATATTCATGCCTGCTTTTTGATAGTGCAGGGCCTTGAGATCAAAAAATGTCGCCACTGTCAGGCTTAATCTTTCGTAACCAATCAGTTCTCTATAAATAGGATTGGATTTTCCTTGAGTCAGCTTGCTGTAAACTTCTTTGCGAGCCTTATTGATCGAAATGGATTCCAAAATGTGATTTTGAAAACAAAATGATTCACGGGTTTTAGCAAACCCAGAACTTGAGAGGCTTATCATAAATGCCGAGGCCAAAATGAGAGTCGATGATTTCATAACCTCATTTTAGGGCAAATCTCCTCCCACAAGAGCGAACTAGGTGCTTTCTTCACCCCCTGTCTATTCTTTAGGCAGGCTCCTAACCCCACATAATTGTTGGATAGTCGCCTAAGTTTCAAAGTGACGGAGTCAGTTCTACGTGATAATTGTCGCCCATGTCTTTTTTTCAACTAGAAGCTCAATCCGGCGAGGCCCGCGCTGGCCGCATTTACACTGCCCACGGCGTGATTGAAACGCCTATTTTTATGCCCGTAGGAACTCGCGCCTCGGTGAAAACTTTATGGCAAGAAGACCTTGAGAAGCTGAATGCGCAGATCATTCTGGGAAATACTTATCATCTGTATCTAAAACCAGGTCATGAGTTAATTGAAAGAATGGGTGGACTGCATAAGTTCATGAGCTGGCCTAGACCCATTCTCACCGACTCTGGTGGCTATCAGGTTTTTTCACTCTCAGATATTAATAAACTGACAGAAGAGGGAGTCACTTTTCAGTCCCATATTGATGGCTCTCGCCATTTAATTACGCCTGAAAAATCCATGCAAATTCAAAAGGCCCTAGGCTCTGATATTGTGATGGCCTTTGATGAGTGCCCAAAACTTCCTGCCACTAAAGAAACTCTCAGAACCAGCATGGAGCTGACTCACCGCTGGGCCAAGCGCTGCAAGACTGTGGAGCTTCAACCACATCAGCACTTGTTTGGAATTATTCAGGGTGGACTTCATTATGATCTGCGCTTGGAAAGTATGCAGGGACTGATTGAACTTGGCTTTGATGGCTATGCTTTGGGTGGATTAAGCGTTGGTGAAAAAAATGAAGAAATGGTGGAGTTCTGTAAAAAGTTTGTCCCCGTCATGCCCAAAGAGAAACCGAGATACTTAATGGGTGTCGGTAAGCCCCTGGACGTCCTTAACGGGATTAAGTCTGGACTTGATATGTTTGACTGTGTGCTTCCTACGCGCAATGCGCGTAACGGCCAATTTTTAACCACTCATGGCCCACTGAATATTAAAAAGGCCCGTTTCATTGAAGATCCTTTGGCGCCTGATCCAGAGTGTTCTTGCCAGGTATGTACTCGTTATTCACGATCATATATACGGCATTTGTTTAATGTGGGTGAGTACTTGGCAGGACAGTTAATTACTTTTCACAATATCCATTTTTATCTGGAAATGGTGAAAAACGCTCGCGCTGCGATTTTCAATGCTTCATTTGACGAATATTACCTAAAATTTTATAACGATTACACTTCAAAACGTTGGGAATAACACAAAGGAAATTAATATGTTCGATTTCATTCTTTCATCAGCTCATGCTCAAACAGCAGCGGCTTCAACTCAGTCACCATTTCTTCAATTCGTTCCATTCGTTTTGATTTTTGTTGTGATGTATTTTCTTATGATTCGTCCTCAGAAAAAACGTATGCAAGAAGAGCAAAGCTTTTTAAATAAACTTGCTCACGGTGATGAAGTTTACACAAAATCAGGTATCCTTGGAAAAGTAACGGCCATTGCTGAAAAAGCAGTCACTCTTGAAATCGAAAATGGTGCCAAGATGAAAATTCTTAAGTCTCATATCGGTGGTTCTGCAGCTTCAATTTTTGCTCCAGACACAAAGAAGTAATCTATGTTTGGACTTGGCTTTGGAGAACTGGTTCTTATTTTTTTAATCGCCCTGATCTTTATCGGGCCTAAAAAACTGCCTGAACTGGCCAAAGGTTTAGGCAAGGGCATTAGGGATTTCCAAAATGCTGCCAAAGGTTTTTCTGACCAGATGCAAAATCCGGTCGAAACACCCCCTTCGGAGACTCAAGAGACCCCGAAAATCGCCGACGCTACTCAGCAAGAAAAAGAAGATCATCATTCATAAATATAAAGGGGCGAAAGCCCCTTTGTTATGATTGCTCAAACCCCTTAAATTGTTTAAAATTTTCCGTATACATGAATTCATTTTAAGAACCCTAAGGATACGGAGTTTGACATGGCCAGGGGATGGTGGTTTCGATTTAGTTTTTTAGCTGCAATTACGATTGCGGCTTTCATGTCGGTAGCTCCGACTTTCTTTAACCTCAGCGAAAAGAGCTCCTTTCCGATGAAGAGTAAGATCAATCTTGGGTTAGATCTCCAGGGTGGTCTCTACATGGTTCTCGGGATCGACTTTAATAAAGTTTATCGCGACGAGATCATTGGCAACGGCCGCAAGATGATTTCTCTTCTCAAAGACGAGACCATCGAGGCGAAAATTGGTGATCTGATCACTAATGATTCAAAAGATCCCCAACAGTCAGTGGTGTTGGCAAAACCAACAGATGCAGATCGTGCCAAAGAAATTCTTTCTAAATATTTTGGCAACACGATTCGTCTCACGGCCGATTCTCAAGGGACTTTGACTTATGGATTATCAAGAGACTTCATTAAAGAAGTTGAAGATACGGCCTTGTCTAAATCAATTGAAGTGATTCGTAACCGTATTGATGAGTTTGGTGTGACTGAGCCAGAAATTGTTTCTCAAGGAACGGACCGAATCGTGGTTCAGCTTCCAGGTGTAAAAGATATTGACCGTGCTAAAGATCTCATTGGGAAAACGGCCAAGCTTGAATTCAAAGTTATTAATGATGAATTTGCAGCCAACCTTCCTGAATGGATGGATAAAGTTAAGAAAGCGGGGATCGTCTTTAATAAGGGCGAGCGCTTTTCTGACTACGTAAAAAAAGTAAACGAGACTCTCGCAGCTGACCTTCCTAAAGGTTTTGAAATTGCTTTTTCAAAAGAATCTAACAAAAGCACCAACGAAATTACGAATATGGAACCCTACCTGGTTGAGAACGCAGCTTCTCTGACTGGTGAAGAACTTCAAGAAGCTTTCGTACGTATGGATCAGGAACAAAACCGTCCCTACGTGGCACTTGAATTTAAGGCCAACGGAGCTAAGCTCTTTGAGGAGATTACTGGTGCTAACACTGGTAAGCGCTTAGGAATTGTTCTAGATGGTAACGTCTATTCAGCACCTATGGTTAATGGCCGTATTGCTGGTGGATCTGCGCAAATCACTCTTGGTACTGGTGACTATAATACAGTGATGTCAGAAGCCCGCGATCTGGCCCTTGTTCTTCGTGCAGGAGCTCTTCCAGTTGAGTTAGTTTTTGAAGAGCAGCGTGTGGTTGGTCCTTCACTCGGAGCCGATGCTATTGCAAAAGCTCAGTACGCAAGTATTGTCGGTGCCTTCTTGGTACTAGCGTTCATGTGTTTCTATTACAAACTCTCAGGCGTTATTGCGACAGTTACAATCGTTTTAAACGTTCTTTTTACTCTATCTTGTTTAATTGCTTTGGGTGCAACTCTCTCGCTTCCAGGAATCGCCGGTATCGCCTTAACAGTTGGTATGGCCGTGGATGGAAACATTCTTATTTACGAGCGTATTCGTGAAGAATTGAGACTAGGTGTTTCTCCGATAGAAGCTGTGAAAATTGGTTTTGAAAAAGCCTTTTGGGCAATTGCTGATGCCAACATCACGACTGCACTTGCTGGTATTTGCCTCTTGAACTTTGGAACAGGTCCCGTTCGAGGTTTTGCCGTCACTCTTTTAATTGGTATTACCACTACAGTTTATACAGCTTACTTCGTCAGCAAAATCCTCTTTGAGGTTTATGTAGCGAAAGGTGCGAAGAAGAGCTTAAGTATTTAATCGAAGGAATGAGAAGTATGAAAAAAATTGATTATGTTGGTAAATTTAAAATAGCAGGCCTTGTCTCTTTGGCCCTGATTGTTGCTACGGTTGTTATGTTCTTCACGAAGGGACTTAACTACGGAGTAGATTTTCGTGGGGGAGTGGAGATACAGGTTAAGTTTAAAAATGCTGTTTCTCTTGGAGATTTACGGACTGTTTTAACTGAAAAAAATGTTGCTATGTCTCAGCTGCAAAGTATCGGAGACGACGGGCAAAACGAGTTTTTGCTTAAGCTTGAAACTGACAAAGGGGATTTGAACGCAATTTCAACTCTCGTAGGTTCTGTTTTAACTGAAAAATTCGGTCAAGGAAGTTTTGAGATTCTTAAAAACGATATCGTTGGTCCAAAGGCCGGAGCCCAGCTTCGGGTGTCAGCTTTCAAAGCACTTGCTTGGGCGATCCTTGCGATCATGATTTATCTCGCTCTTAGATTTGAATACAAATTTGCTCCGGGAGCGATTGCAGCTCTCATTCACGATGTTGTGATTATTCTTGGTGCATTTATTTTGACGCAAAAAGAGTTCTCGCTTCAAATCGTGGCAGCACTTCTCGCCATTATTGGTTACTCAGTGAATGATACGGTTGTTATTTATGACCGAGTTCGTGAAATTGAGCAGGCAAATCCCACTATGGGAAGCTTTGAGATCATGAACCGTGCATTGAATGAAACGATGTCTCGAACGATCATCACTTCTTTAACTGTTCTAGGTGTTTCACTTGTGATGCTTTTCATGGGTGGACCAGTGATTCATGACTTCTTCTTTGCTATGACGATCGGGGTAATCTTGGGTGTGTATTCAACCATCTTTATTGCCGTTCCAATGACTGTGTTTACTGAAAGATTTTCTAAAAAGAATGCCTAAGTTTTTTTCTCTCCTGATTTTGATTTTTCTTTCTCTTCCTGGGTTTTCCCAGGAAGAGACTGTTAAAGAACCTCTCTCCGCAAATGGGGGACAGGTTACGATTAGACAAAGTCCGGACGTTTCACCGGCCGATGAAAGTTCCATCCAAGCTCCCACTCCTAACGAAGACAGCGATATTCGTGAAATCGAAAATGCTCGTCAGAAGAACCTCGAAAAAATGAAGCTGGTTGAAACGGCGACTAAACCCTTGGCCGCGCCAATGCTGAATCCTATTGAGGAAATGCAAAGGCTAGGTCACAAGCAGCTTGATGCAGCAGCTTTAATGGATGATAAAGTCCTCGCGATTATGCAAAAAGTTTTGAAAGCGGGACTTTTGAGTAAGCTACCCGTCGAAGAAGTTCGAAAGATGATTCTAGATAAGGTGAAAGGCTCTCAGCTTGAGGGGCTACTGACTAGGTTTCCTAAGCTTCTCGATTTTTGTGTTGAGATGCTGAGAGATAAAGAGGCACTTTCTGGACTCATGGGCATTTTGATTCGAAAAAATGACTTGAAGACTTACGGGTATGTTTGGATCGCGATATTTCTATTCGGACTTTTTATCAAACACCGAATTATCAAGCCCAAATGGCCTTTCTTTAAGCGTTTTCGCTACGGAATGTCGGTAAATTTCGTCTTATCTATTATTAGTCTTTACGTCTTTTACAGCTTTTTTTCTCAAGAGCTTGCGCCTACTATTTCGATTATTTCAAAACTCATCTAGCTTTAGAACTTAGGAATACAGCCAATCTTTCTATCATGTGGAGGATAGTTGGTTGAGATCCCGCTGGAATTACTTCCACCTTCGGCGACCGTCGTATTGTTAAGTTCATCAGCACCTTTGACTTGGTAGATCTTTTGAGTAGATGCTTTGACGTAGGGTGATGCCTTGTTCATAGGATAATAAAAATAGACCGGAACAGTGGAAACGATGGCGTCTGTAGGAACTGTAGGAACCCCATTTTTCATGTAGAACCAGATTTGTTTAAGATCCGTTTCTCGAATCATTAAAAAGTCATCCGGTGCCTTAAGTGGGTTACCGTCTCTGTCAAAAACAGTTTCAGGAGCTTTGACTCCGACATAAATCCCTTCCATATCCACGCCAATAACATCTCGCATGGCCTTAAAGAGC
>CANFNN010000179.1 GCA_947448095.1 Bacteriovoracaceae bacterium
AAGTGCTTATTTCAAAGTTGATGAAAACATGAAACGTTTTCAACAAATGACTAAATCCATGGGGAATGCAGCTTTCTCTATGCCGATTAAAAAGACTCTCGTAGTTAATCCCTCTAATACGTTGATCCAAAATGCTCTCAAAATTTGGGAAAAAGGTGAGAAGAAAGGCTTGGCAGAACAAATTGCTCACTACGTGCAAGACTTGGCTTCTCTTTCTTCAGAAGGGTTATCTTCGGAAGAAAAAGAGAAATTTGTTTCTCGAAGTCAGTCTTTGGTTCAAGAACTCTCTCAGTATATCGTGTAATAAAAAAAGGGCCCGCATCTATCCTGCGGGCCCTTTCTTAACCGTTATTTATATCCGCACTAGCCCACAATATCTTGATAATCCATATGACTTACGTGGTAATTAGAAGTTGATGTCTCATCTCTTTGGTAACCCTTTTCAAGTTGCTCGATCGGAAGAACACGGCCACCAATTTTAGTCGAAGCGCGGTTCCTGTTCACGAGCTGATTTTCTTCCTTTTCTTCGGCCTCCTTGCAATGGATGCAAAGATCCGCTGTAGGACGAGCAAGAAGACGGTTATAAGAGATTTCAGCTCCACACTCCTCACATTCACCAAAAGTTCCTTCTTCTAGCTTCTGTAATGATTTACGAACCTTATTCATATAAATGGCATTGCGTGCCTGAAGACGAAAATCCATTTGATTGGCCTTCTCAGTTGACACCACATCAACCTCATCACCTTCAAGGGTCGTTGGTGAGAGTTTTCCTTCAAAAACTTCTTCTTCAGATAAAATATCTAGAAAAAGATTTTTGAATTGCTCGATTGTTGCCTTCTCCATAAAAACTCTCCTTAGTAAAAAATCATCCCTAAAATTTATCGGTTTCATTCCATGATACCGACGGCCATTCCTTGGCGAGATATAAAGGTGACAATCATTTTGTCAGCTAAGCCACTCAATCCTTGAGTGATCCTTTACATCTCTCGAGTTCCCATTAAGCATTAATCGTGCCAATTCAATTGGTACCCCTATTCTGGCTAGTTACAGATCACCGCCATAACTAAAACTTACAATCAGGGGGCAGATTGGCCTAGTCAGGGCCGGTTGGACTCCGGTTAAGGAGCCATTAAGGCCATTTGTGCTGGCCTTGAGCGCGCAAGACCTTGTAAGTTCTACTCGACTACTGGTGTCATTTATTAAATGAGGATAGAAAGAGCGCACAAAACCATGTGAGGACCATTCAATGAAAAAACTATTCGTTCTCTTTATTCTTTCTCTTTCAGTTTCCTCGTTCGCCCAAGACAAGATCTTATTAAATAGTGCAACCGCTTTAGTGAATAGTACTGAAGCGATTTTAGTCAGAACGGCACTCACACCTGAAAAGGTGACGCTCTATTTTAATGTGCCTATGACTAGACTTGTTTGCACTCGCTACATCAGAGTTCATACCGGAAGAAGCTCAAGTTCAAGATGCGTGGCCCATGCAAAGGTCACAAGTAACGAAGCAGATAAGGTGAAAATCAGTTTTAAAAAATTACCAGCTCTTGGTGGTTCAGAAGAAGACTTATTCAAAATCAGCAGTCGTCAAAGAAGCCTGAACAGTGAAAACGTAGTTTATGAAATTACTACACTTCAAACAGTGTCACCTTATTTTGTCCTATCGAAAGGAATTCTTGGCTATGACAGTTACTCAATTGAATTGAAATAAATCGAAACGAATACTATATAAAGGAGCTCGTATGAAAAAGTTGATTTCCCTCGTTGCAGTAATGCTATCTGTGGGTGCATTTGCCCAGGAGAGAGTTGTTGTTGACGCCAAAGACATAAGTATCAATGCCTCTGAAGCAATTCTGGTAAGAAACGCTCAGACTCCAGAAATCGTAGAAGTAAAATTTCAAGTTCCAATGGCCCAACAAGTATGCCAGGCCTATAGCACCAGAGTCGTCATCGTGACTTCTGCCTCACAATGCGGCTATGAGGAAAGGGTAACCGGTTATACGACTCGTACAGTTTGTACACGCACCAATCCTATTAATGGTCAGTGCTTGAGAACTGAGACTCAAAGGCTTCCTATTGTTCAACGTTACGCGCGCTCTTGTCCAGTCTCTGAAAGCTACTGTTCTTCATATGGAACAGTTACTAACTATGAATCTGATAAAGTAAGAATTAAATTTAAAAAACTTCCTTCTCTCGGAGGAACTGAAGAAGATACCTTCTCAGTTAAGGCCCGTCAGCGAACTTACGATGGTGAAAACGTTGTCTACGACATCACTCCAATTCAAACAGTGGTGCCTTACAATGTCGTGAAGAAAGGAATTTTCGGTTATGACTCTTACGTGATTGAAGTAAAATAGTAATTCTTCAGGGGGACTCCCAAAGAGTCCCTCTAATTATTTTAAAAATGTTTGCAGCATCATAATTAAAGAGTCAAAAATCTTTTGCTGATTTTGTTCCAAATGTGGCAGATGAATGAATCCCACCTTTACCTTTGAGCCTTTCAAAAAATTCAATGTTTCATACATGACGTAATTACAAACATAAGTTCCCGCAGAAAAAGACATTTCCAAGGGAAATGGTGTCTGTAATTTTCTCATTTCCTCTAAAGGTAATGTCGCAAAATAAGCAGTTGGACCATCCTTTAAAATCAATTGATCTTGATAAACCACACCTTCGTTATCCGCAATATCGGTATGAATAAGATTGATCGCCACTTTTTCAAGATTAATACCTTTGCGATTGCTGGCCAGACCTAGGCAGACAACATAATCCGGTGAAAAATCATTCACCGTTTTTTTTAAAGATTCAAACGACTCTCTAAAGGTCACGGGGAGTATGACCACTTGGATTTCAAATCCCTTTATTTGGGTATTTTTAAAAAGCTCAGCAATAATCTCGGAGCTATTTTCAGCGTGGGAACTAAAAGTCGTGAATCCGGAAATAAGAATTTTGATCAAACCATTTTCTCTGACTTATCTTTTGAAAGTACAATCTCACCCTTCTCTCTCAACTTCATGACAACTTCCATGATCTTGCTTTGAGCGTCCATGACTTCACTTAAAGGCCGAGGCTTGCCTTTGAGAATATCATCAATGTCTCGTTTCATGCCGGTGGAGAACATCCCGAGCAAATGATCTGAAACTTCTCGACTGCATCCCCTTAGAGCAAGGCCCAAGGTATCAAGGGGAACGTCCTGGAGCAGACGCTTCATCATAGAGACCGTGAGATACTGAAGATCATCGAAGGTGACTAAGTTTTTTTTCAGCTTGATTGCCATTTCAGGATCTTTGCGAGCAATATCCGCTATGACTGCCTGTTGAGCAGCAAGGTCAAGTCCTTGCAGCATCTCCACGGCTTGCTTTAGGCCATCAATCTTTTTGCCCTTCATTTGGATTTTCTCATGTAAGGCTCATTCATCAAATGGTTGCCAACATAATCACTGATAGCATCTTCGAGCTTCATAAATTTAAATTTAGGCAGAGCTTTCTTGAATTTTGCCATCTCAGCTTGAGTGTAATACTGGTACTGATTTCTTAGCTCTTCAGGCATATCGATGAAAGTAATCTTAGGTTTTTTGGCCATCGCTTTAAAGGTGCCTTTTACCAGATCATGAAAACTTCGTGCCTCACCAGTACCTAGGTTATAGATTCCAGAGAGTGCCGGTTTTTTTTCGCCCGCAGCAATTAGTTCAACCATCGCTTTCACTACATCTTTCACATAAACAAAATCTCTCAGCTGTTCGCCATCTTTATAATCTGGACGATGAGATTTAAAAAGTTTGACCTCTCCACCATCTTTAATTTGGTGATAGGACTGAAAAACGACCGAACTCATTTTGCCTTTGTGGTATTCGTGCGGACCAAAAACGTTGAAGAATTTTACTCCAAACCAAACTTTAGGTTTTTTCTTTTGTTTTAAAATCCACTCATCTGATAGTTGCTTGGAATAGCCGTATTTATTCAGGGGCTGAAGATTAGCTAGCGTAGCATGGTTGTCAAAATAACCTTGCTCGCCGGCCCCATAGGTGGCAGCACTCGAAGCATAGACGATGGGAATATTTTTCTCTGCCGCTAAAGTCAGCAATCGATTGGTGTATTCAGTGTTGTTTTTATACAGAAAATCCATATTGAGTTCAGTCGTATCTGAGCAAGCACCCATATGATAAATCGCCTTAAGGGATCCCGTTTTTTTCCAAATCTCATGAGTGAACAAATCTTCAACCTGAACAAAAGATGAATATTTTAGACCCCTGAGATTTTTCCATTTTTCCCCTTGCTCAAAATGGTCACACAGAAGAAGATTCTCGCTCCCTAGATCGTTTAAGTGCTTCACGATCACACTTCCAATAAATCCAGCTGCACCTGTTACTAAAATCATGGCCTTCCCTTCAGAATTTGTTCACTTCCATGATAGAAAAGTTGCGGTGCAAAAGTCTATTTTAAAGCACTTACAGGGGAGACTCTTTTGCTGAGGCATTTTTATTCGCCCGGAGCCTTGCTTAAGCTTGGAAATCTTATGCTTTTGGTATAAAAACACAGCAAATTTATAAGGAGTTATATGAAGGTCGAAAACTGGATGATCGAAGAGTCTTTCCGTAACACATATGCGATGGGTTTTAAGGTCAAACAATACCTTCACTCTGAACAATCTCAATTTCAAAAAATTGAAGTGGTAGAAACTGAATCAGTAGGAAAACTTCTTTTGCTTGACGGCAAAACCATGGTTTCGGACAAAGATGAATTTGTTTATCACGAAGTCGTTTCTCATATCCCTTATATGGTTAGCCGCAACTGTAAAAAAGTTCTGATTATCGGTGGCGGAGATGGTGGTGTGGTCCGTGAATTCGTTAAGCACCAAGACATAGAAAGAATTGACCTCGTGGAAATTGATGAACGAGTCATTGAAGTTTCTAAAATTTATTTCCCAGACTGTACTTCAGGCCTAACTGATAAACGCGTACGTGTCCTTCCAGAAGATGGTTTCGCTTTTATTAAGCGCGCTAAAAATGAATACGATATCATCGTTGTCGATTCAACGGATCCAGTTGATTTTGCCTCAGGTCTATTTACTGATGAATTCTATACTGATGTGTTTAATGCTTTGACTGAAGACGGCATCATGATGAATCAAACGGAGAACCCGTTTCTTGATGAATGGGGAATTAAAAACATCTACAACAACATGAGAAAAGTTTTTCCTTTCGTAAATTCTTTCAATGCTCCAATGCTTATTTATCCTGGAGTCTATTGGACTTTTGGATTCTCTTCAAAAAAATATAAAGCAACTGATATCAATCCAGCGAAGATGAGTGCTATGACTGAGATTCAACGTAAGCTTAAGTGGTACAATATGGATTGGCACAAGGGAACTTTCTCCATCTCAAACTTCCATAAACAAATGATTGGTCAGGAGTAGTCAGTGAAAGAACCACGCCTCATTAAAGAAGTTCATGATCTCGAGCATGCCAAGGCCTTCATTAATACTGAATATGCTTCGGCTATTTTTTCTCACTCTACCCATTTGATTGGCTTCTCCTTTGATGGAACAACGAGCTTTCGTCCGGGCGCTCGATTTGCTCCAGGAGCAATTCGTGAAGCTTCATTTGGTCTAGAGTCTTACTCTCCTTATCTTGATAAAGACCTCGAGGATTATCATGTCGTGACCATGGGGGATCTACCGATTTACCCATCTAAATGGCACATCACCAATGATTTCTTCATGGATATGGTAAAGGATCTGGATCTTAAAAAAGATGAAATTAAATTCGTGACCTTAGGCGGAGAGCACTCAATTTCCTACGGTCCGATTCTTAATTATTTGAATAACTATCCCGATTTAGTGGTCCTTCACTTGGATGCTCACACCGATCTACGAGACGGCTATCTTGAAGAAAAATATTCTCATGCCTCGATCATCCGTCGGATACTTGATCACTTCACGCCCAAAAATCGCCTCATCCAATACGGCATTCGCTCTGGACCAAGAGAAGAATTCCAATGGATGAAAGAGAACAAGACCCTCGCAACTTCTTTGAAAGAATGTTGTGAATGGCTTGAAGCGATTGATGACAATCGTCCCATTTATCTCACGCTCGATCTCGATTTTTTTGATCCAGGTTTTTTTCCTGGAACAGGAACACCAGAGGCAGGCGGCGAAGACTTTCATGGATTTATGAGAATCATGAAAATTTTAAACAAGAAAAATCTAGTTGGAGCCGATGTTGTAGAACT
>CANFNN010000180.1 GCA_947448095.1 Bacteriovoracaceae bacterium
AATTAGGAAAGTTTGAGAAAGGAACCAATAGTCTTTTTAAGGTTGTTTTTGAACGCCTAGATCAAGTTGACGATGAGATCTCACAATTAAAAAGTGAGATCCCTGTGCTTCCACATAAGCGCAAAAAAATTGGATTTAGAAAATAACGAAGTATTACTGCTTGTAGCGAATATGCAGAATCGTTCCCGGTTCATCCTCACTGAGATAAAAACTTCCATCTTTCAGAAAGAGAAAATGGACCGGCCTTGCCAAGGCTTTTTCGCCTTCTTTGAAACCTGTGATAAAAGGTTCATAACTCAATAGCTTTCCGTCTTTTAAGCACCCTTTAGTCACTTGGTACCCAGACTTACTAGAACGGTTCCAAGAGCCATGCTCGGCCACGAGAAAGCAGTCATGAAACTGTTTCGGGTATTTCTCTTTCGGGAAAAAGGCGATCCCAATCGGTGCTGAATGAGCCGGGATCTCATGCAAGGGTGGAGTAGTGACCAAACCTTTTGGCAGTTTCGAATAAAAATTCGGATCAGGAATATTTTTCGCGTGAATATAGGGAAAACCAAAGTGCGGAATTTTTCCTTTAACCACATTGATTTCATCTGGTGGAATGTTATCACCCATTTGATCTCGTCCCATTTCAGTAAAATACAACTCTTTAGTATCAGGATGCCAAGTGTAGCCCACAGTATTTCTAATTCCTTGAGCAACGGTTTCTAGATTCTTGCCATCAAAGTCCATGCGGTGAAGGGCCATGAAGGGAAGTTTCTCCTCACACACATTACAAGGAGCTCCGATCGGTACGTAGAGTTTTCCATCAGGACCTTCGCCCAAAGTTTTCCAGCCATGCCATTTTTTGTCAGGAAAATCTTTAACTGTTTCTAGTTCAGGTTTCGTTTCAAGATTTTTTACTTTGGAGACTCGCTGAATTTCAGAAACATAAAGCTCATTATTATGCCAAAGGACACCCTGAGGCATATTGAGTTTCTCAAACATGGTTGAGACTTTCCCTTCAGGAGTAATGGCGTACACAACTCCCTGATCCATGGTCCCCACATAAAGAGTTCCCTTGGGTGAGAGCGCCATCTGGCGGGCCCCTGGGACTTGAAGGACTTTCTCTATTTTAAATCCGGCAGGGAGTTTTAATTTTTGCGTCCAATCTGATGCCATAGCGGAGTTTATGAACAATAAACTTAAGAAAAGTGATTTCATGAAATCCTTAATTGAGCTTGTGGAAGCACTGAAGCGAATTGTGAAGAACCTGGATTTTTAATTTTTCTAAATCAAGATTTTTAAGTTCCGCAATTTTGGCCGCCACAAAGGGCAGATAAAAGGGGGCGTTCTCTTTACCCCGGTGAGGCACAGGGGTTAAAAATGGCGAATCCGTTTCAAAAAGAATCCGCTCGGCAGGAGTCATTTTTACGACTTCTTGAACGGCTTCAGATTTTTTAAAAGTGATAATCCCGTTAAAGCCAATGTAGAAACCTTCATCTAGAACAAACTGGGCCAAATCAAGCGTCGAGGTAAAACTATGAACGACTCCCTTACGCTTTAGAATGCTTGAGAAGTTCTTAAGAATGGCCCTCGTGTCTTCATCCGCATCCCGAGTGTGTATAACCACGGGAAGATCTAAATCGCATGCCAGTTGGAGCTGTTTTTCAAAAACAGCTCTTTGAATTTCTGGGGGAGAATTATTGTAGTGATAATCCAGCCCAATTTCTCCCACCGCCACCATCTTAGGCATGCTTGCGCGGGAAATGATTTTCTGAAATTCCAATTCAGTGGCTTCTTTCGCATCATGAGGGTGAATGCCTTGAGTGAAATAAATCTCCTCAAAGGCATTGGATAGCTCCATGACTTTATCTAAATTCTCTGGATCGACTCCAATCGTAATGATCTTAATAATACCAGCTTCTTTAATTTTTTTTCGGATCTCTTCCAGCGGTTCGGCTTTGAGATAATCCAAATGGCAATGCGTTTCAATCATCATTATTTATTAGCACCACTTAAAATATCGTCAAAGATGGCAAAGAATTGACCATTCGGAATGGTTCCTTCAATTTTTTTCCCATTCAAGATAATCGTAGGAGTTGATTTAATATTGAATTGAGTCGCACCATTAATGGCAGTGATCACTTTATTTTTGTTCTCTTCATTGCCAATACAGGTCTCACCATATTTTTTGGCGAGATCAACCAGAATACCACTTTTGAGATTGTCTTGATTGGCAAAAATTTCATCATGAACTTGTGCAAATTTCTTCTCATCACAAGCGGCCAGGTAGGCAGCATCACAAGCACTCTCGTGAAATCTGCCTTTCACGTTACTATTGCATTTCGCATCGAGAGGATAAAAGAAGTATTGGATATTAATTTTACCTGGATAGCGGCGAATCAATTCTGGCATTTGTTCTGCTACAACTTTACAGAAAGGACATTCAAAATCAGAGAAGATAGAAATTCGAATCGGTGCCTCGGCAAAAGTCGCGGTCGACATATGAATTTTATACGGAGATTCCTGAGTCGGATCTCCTAAGCTTCCCATCGTATTGTATTGTTGCACAATACTGGTGTTGAGTTTTGATCTCATGTTTTCTTTGCCGGCAGTGTTTTGATGCATTAAAAATGCACCCACGAGTAAAATCGCTCCCCAAACTCCAGTGACTTTCAAGTCTGGTACCCAAGAGTTTTGTCCACCCTTCCACAAAAGAAAGAAGGCAATCCCTGAGAGAACATAATAAAGCGTGCAAAAAGGACAAAGACTTCCCAGAGCACCTAAAGAAAAGAGGAAGAGAAAAATACAACCAATGAAATTGTATTTTGAAAAAGCATTCGCTGTTTTCTCCATTGCAACTGATGGCATGAGCGATGTGAAAATAAATAAAAGACCAATGATCATTCCGAAGAAAGCAGTTGGAACTCCAGCAACGTGTGCCAGCCTTGAATAAGTTGCAGCATCACAGTTAAAAAAGTTAGAGAGATTACACAGGCTTCCCGCTCCACCTAGTTGAGTCGGATAAAGTGTACTATAAAAATGAGTCGTCAAATAAATGCTGACTCCCACCATGGCTGCTGCATTGAGAATGAAGAGAAAATTTAATCCAGTCATACCATTCAAGGTCAAACTATTCTTTTTTTCCATAACGACTATCCTTTTAGATATAGATTCCAATTTCGGTGTATTGTTTTATTTCTTCGGTAACTGTGAAAATCATTATGACAACAAGTGCAGACCGGTGCAACGCCAACCAGAAGATTAGGAAATTCTTGATTTAAAAGGCGTCTGGCTTCTTGTTGCAAATCAAAATAAAGCTTTCCCTCTGATTCTTTGAAAAAAGGACTCGCTTGGAAATTCTCCCTAAATTCGCTAGAGACTTCAAAACAGCAAACGTGAATACTAGGTCCAATGAAAACACGCTGTGGAATGATTAGAGAAATTTCAGGCCGCTTTAAAATCCCATCCCTCAGACCTTTCCAACCCGCATGAAGAAAAACGACTCCCTTTTCTCCTTCAATGACGACCGGTAAGCAATCAGCTGTTTTGATGGCCAAGGGAGCATTGAGATCTTCCCATGAACAAACGAGCCCATCAGCTTCTGCAGGTAAGGTTTCAATGGAAACAATTTCCACTCCATGGACTTGCGTCACATGGTAAAAATTCATGCCTGGTTTTTCCGTCCAGGTTTCAAATCGACCCTGGTTAAGGTTTTCACTAAATACGTATGACATGGGGAATATTGTAGCCTTAAATCCAGCTGCTATAAAGCACGGATTACGGCCTGGAAAATTTCAGGAGGTGGTGCGCTGAAGTGTAATTTTTCTTTGGTAATGGGGTGAACAAAACCCAGTTCTTTGGCGTGTAATAGTTGATAAGGATAGGTTTCAAGAAGTGCTCTGATCTCTTTAGGTAGCTTGTGTAAACCAGTTGGGCCTGGACCATAAAGAGCATCACACATGACAGGACACTTTACGAGTTGGGCCATGTGGACTCTGATCTGATGGGTCCTGCCAGTTTCAAGCTTAAGTTCTACATGCGTGCAGGATTCATATCGTTTGATGACTTTAAAATGGGTGACAGCTTTTTTCCCAACTTTAGGATTGGCCATCATCTTTAGTCGATTGGTGGGATGCCTTCCGATAGTTGATGTGAGCATTCCCGAGCTTCCGTTGGGATTTCCTAAGACGATCGCTTCATACTTGCGGTCGATATCGTGGGTTGAAAACAGAAGGGCCAAGCCTTCATGGGTGGCCTGATCTTTGGCCACTACCATAACGCCAGAAGTTCCCATATCCAGACGGTGAACAATTCCTGGTCTTTTCTCTGCGCCGATACCTTTCAAATCAGGACAATGATAAAGAATCGCATTCACTAGTGTGCCGGTATAATGTCCCGGAGCTGGATGAACAACCAGTCCTGCTGGTTTATTGATGATGATCAAATGGGCATCTTCAAACAAAATATCCAGAGGAATATTTTCAGCAGTGAGATCTGAAGGAATGGGAGGCGGAACCTCAATTTGAATCACTGTGCCAGCTGGTGGCATTTTATTCAGACTTAGGGGAACCATCTCACTTGAAATATCTTCGCTATCAAAGAGTCTTTTAATGGTGGAGCGGGAAAATTGAGTTAATTTGGCAGTCAGGTAAACATCTAGGCGCTTAAATTGCTCACGGTCCTCAGCTGAAACGGTAATTTCAATATCATCATTATCGGCCGGGGTGTCAGTCATTATTTTTGATTCTTAAGTTTCTTGAAATTCACAAGAAAACTTGCAGCAACGGCTTCCGGATTAAGCTTAAGAACTTTAGCGTATTGATAAACATAACCGCGCACATAAACATCTGCTGGAAGTTTCGCGAGGTCTTCGTTTTCCAAAGCAGTGATGTGAGTTTTAGAAATTCGGGTCATTTCGGCCATACGTTCGATCGTGACATTTTTGTACTCACGAATTTTTTTCAAAAATGGTCCTGTAAAATCCGTGCATTCAGCAATGGCTTTATCAAATTCAGAATTTTCTTCGAATTCAAGACCAAATTTTTTCTGAGCAGTAATTTTTGAAACTTTTGCTTCAATGAGGTTTGATCCAAAGTCTTCGTATTGAACAGCATCTTTAGCGCGAGGATCAAATGCCGCTTTTCCGTGAGTCGTTTCAGAAGTACTGTAGTTTTGAGCGAAGCCTGACTGATTAAAGCCTCGAAGACGATCATATTCCCGGCGTTTTTCAGGGAATCCAATGATGGAATAGGCTTCTTCGATTTGACCTAGAACTGCATCACACTCGTCCTTAGTCATAAGTGAATAAAGGGCCACACTGTCTCCAGAGTAGGCATTTTTCACTCTCACATAGGCGCTCTCAATTTCTTGAGGAGCCGCATTTGCAGGTATTTCTAAAACATCGTAATAATTTTTCTTTTCAGCATCCATCCCAAGAATCCTCTAGTATTCGATTAAGCGGTGAACAATCCGGTCAAAATTATTAACTAATTTTGAATTTGGGTACTCAATCAAGAGTGGTTTTCTTTTTCTCACACTTTGCCAAACTGATTGGTCGTAATCTAAGTAGCCTGGAAAAGTCATTTCAATCCCAAAATATCTGCGACAGATACTTTGGATAGAATAACCAATATCGATATCAGCTTGAGAGCGCACTTGGTTGATAATTAAATTAGGACGGAATTCTGCCATTTCGGCTTTCACTCTGAGTCCTAGCTCTGGGTTGTGTTCAGAAATTTTTCTTATCAAATCTGCCGGAGAAGCAGAATTCCCTGAGGTCACTTTAGCATTCAGTGATTCAAGGATCATTGGTTCAAGCTCAGCTATACCTTCCACCATTTTTAAGCGGCGATAAAAAACTGATTTCAGAAAACGATAAGTATTTTCAATTGAAGTGGGCTCTGGAAGAACTACTAAAATTCCTTTATCAGCAGTTATAAAAAAATCAATTGTATTGAATGCAGTACCAGCACCTAAATCGAAAAGAATATAATCTGCATCGAGATCGCCCAGTTTGCGGATGATCTGGTTTTTATGCATATGCTTGAGATTTGCCATACCGAGCTCATCTTGGGCACCACTAATAATTTTAAGATTATTAATAGGAGTAGGAACCAAGAGATCTTCAAAATTGGTAATCTTTTTTGAGATATAATCAGACAGAGTCACAGAGGGGATAGGTAATCCTAAACAAGTGTGAAGGTTGGCTCCACCAAGA
>CANFNN010000181.1 GCA_947448095.1 Bacteriovoracaceae bacterium
ACCCGCTTCATGCATCCACTGCTTGATGCCCTTTAACTTACCGGAGACGTCCGTTGGGTGCCATTCGAGTTGAGGAAAATGAGGAGCAAAATAAACGGCATGTTGCCCTGTTCCTGAGCCTACTTCTAGAAGCCTTCGGTCTTCATATGTGATAAAATCCTTAAGGACCTTGAGAATAGGTTCTTGGTTTCTTTCAGCAGCTGGGGACATGGGTTTGTTCATCGGGACTCCTTAGCCAATTTATAACAGGAATCACTACGTGGGGCCAATAAAACCTCTAACCTCTATTTTAAATATCCCCCGGGAGCTCTGGGAGAAAGCGGCTACAGGTTTGTCCCCTTTTCTTCAGTATGATTTCTTCTATGCTCTTGAAAAAAGCCGCTCCATTGGGCAGGAATCAGGCTGGACTCCCATGTACTTTGTGGATGAAACCGAACCAGCTATCTTTTATTGTTTCGTGAAAGACCATAGCTATGGGGAATATATCTTTGATTGGCAGTGGGCCAATGCTTATCAAGAAAATGGGATCCCTTACTATCCCAAACTAACATCCATGATTCCTTTTACTCCCATCACAACCACTCATTTTATCATGCCTCATTTTAAGCAGGAAGTGGCCTTGAGGCTTCAGGCGTCCTACGAGATCTTGTATGAAAGCCACCAGCTTTCTTCCTCCCATTTCTTATTTCTAGCCCAGGCAGAAATCCCCTTCTTTCAGAATCAGGGCTACCTCATTCGTGAAAGTATGCAGTACCATTTTTTTAACGATAACTTTGAGACGTTTGAAGACTGTTTAAAAAAGATGAAGGGAAGAAAGGCCAAGCAGCTTCGAAAAGAGCGACTCTTTCCTGAGCTTAAGATTGAAAGATTTACCGGCGAAAGCTTACTGCCAGAGCACGCCGAACAGATGTATCAATTCTATCTTTCGACCCTTGATCAAAAAAATGCCATCGATTATCTTAAGAAAGATTTTTTTCTGATGGTCTTTGAATCGATGAAACAAAATATTCTGTACGTTCAGGCATCCAAGGATAACCAGGCGATAGCGGGCTCTTTGTTTTTTTATGATTCTGAAAAATTATATGGCCGCTACTGGGGATGCTTTCAAGAAGTTCAATACCTGCATTTTGAACTTTGCTATTACCAAGGAATTGATTTTTGCCTTGAAAAGAAGTTAAAAATCTTTGAGGCGGGAGCCCAAGGTGAGCATAAAATTTCTCGAGGTTTTAGACCAACCAGAACTTTCAGTGCTCATAAACTTAAAAATGAGCAGTTTCATCATGCCATCGGGAATTTTATTAACCAGGAAAAAAAGCAAATCGCACTTGCAATAGAAGAACTCTCCTTACAACTTCCCTTCTCTGAGGTATAAAAACTCATGCATAAATACTCTCTTTTCATTTTCTTTTGTCTCATTAATCTTTCTTTAGCAAACGCTGCAGCAGAAATTCTTCCGACAAAAAGCTCTGCTATAGCCCATGTGCTTAGACTTGCTCCAGACGAGGACCCAAAAGTCGTCTTGATGAATTACGTCATAAAAAACAAAATAAGTGCAGCTTCCATAGCCTCTGTCGTAGGAAGCCTAAAAGTCACAGTCATGCGCTACGCAAATCAAAAAGACACAGTTAAGCTTGAAGGCTTTCGTGAAGTGCTCTCTCTTAGCGGTACTCTAGGGGCAACTAGTGGCTCGCATCTGCATCTCAGTGTTTCGGATGGCCAGGGAACCACTCTCGGAGGACATCTGGGCGAGGGCTCAAAGGTCTACACTACACTCGAAGTCGTCCTTCTGAGTTATCCAGAGTTAGAATTTGAACGCGTCTTAGATCCTAAGACCACCTACCAGGAACTCTCTATCAAGCCAAAACCCAAGAAATAAAGAGATTGTCGAAGACTGCAAATCATCCGAAAATAATCAAAAAACCTTACTCTAAAAGTGAAGACTTATATGAAATTATTATTTCTTGTTCTCCTTAGTTTCTCATCATTTCAGGCTTCAGCCTTTTCCAGAGTAGAGAAACCGAAACTTATTTTAGTCATTTCGATTGATCAGTTCAGAGCTGATTACTTGCAAAAACTAGCTCCCCTTTTTCGTCCACCAATGAGTGGAAAGAAAGTGGGTGGATTTAATTATCTGATGCAAAAAGGAGCCTACTTTTCCCATGCAGAGTATGGACTTTTGCAAAATATGACAGGTCCAGGTCACGCCACTATTTTAACTGGGTCATACGCCTATCAAAACGGTATCCCAAATAACGATTGGTACAATTCTGAAACTCAAAACTACGTGTACTGCACAGAAGATCAAAGTCAAAAAACCGTTGGTGCCACTCCAACAAATCCGCACGTTGGGACTTCTCCTCGAAATTTAATCGGGACCACTTTTGGAGATGAACTTAAAAATGCTTATGCTGACTCTAAAGTTGTATCCATTGCCCTAAAAGACCGGGCGGCGATTTTGATGGGTGGGCATCGTCCTGATCTGGCTTTGTGGTTTGATCTTGAATCCTTCAAATGGGTTTCGAGTAATTATTATTTAAGTTCAAACCAACTTCCAGAATGGTTGAATCAAATTAATAATGGTCTTAAGGCAAAACTGGGAGTGGAACAAATCTGGGAGAAAAAACTCGATCAAAAAATTAATCCCAATCTAGAAGTCCCAGAATCAAAATACACCAAGGAAATGGGCCGAGCTTTTTCCCATAAGGCAAAACTTGGCGGAACTACCAGCCTGCTCTTCCCTCTGGCGATTGATATGCCGGTTCAAGTCGCTACTAAGGCGATCGAGGAATTTAAATTAGGCCAAGGCAAATCTACCGATGTTCTGGCCATTAGTTTTTCAAGTCATGATTACGTTGGTCATCAATTTGGACCTGAAAGTGATGAAATTAAAGAAACAACAGTCTTAGAAGATAAAACCATTTCTGAATTCCTAAACTACATTGATCAAAAAGTTCCAGGTGGGCTGGCTTCAACTTGGATTGTGTTAACGGCTGATCATGGAGTCACAGGTAACCCTAATGTTCTCAAGGCCAATAAAATTCCAGCTGGTTTTATCAATCAAGAAGCCATGAATTCAGAAATTGAGAATTTCCTTAATCAAAAATATGGTAAGGCTTCTTCAAAGTGGATGCTTGAGCCCTCTGAGCTCAATTTTTATATCAATCAGAAAATGATTAAAGAGAAAAATCTTGATCTGTTGAAAGTGCGAGATGAGGCCGCTAAACATATTGCCTCAAAAAAAGAACTGCTCAATGGAATTGCAGATGTGTTTTCTGGGTCTGATGTCAAAAGAAGAACACTTCCCCAAGAGCAACATGAAAAACAAATTCTAAGAACCTATTTTGAAGGACGAAGTGGCGATATTCTGATGATTCCTCGCCCGAATTATATTCTCGCATATGGAGCAACAACTCACATGAGTGGATATTCCTATGACAGATATGTTCCGATGATTTTCGTAGGTAAACCCTTTAAGGCGGGACTTTATGCCGGAGGGTTTGTTGTGGACATTGCTCCCACGCTCTCATTTTTAATGGGGATTATTCCTCCTTCAAGTTCTGAAGGGGCGATTTTAGAGAAGTCATTACTCCTCAAGTAAGATTTGTTACTTGGATTTAGAAGGCTTTTTAGGACCTAGAATCATTTCCTCAAAGGAATCAAGAAATTCTGGGTCATAGTGTCCAATATCATCTTTCATTCGGCTTAGCGCTTGAGCTGGCGAAAGAGCTGGCTCCCCGGGGCCCGACATTGTGACGAGAGAGCAAAATTCTTCAGCAATCGCGACTATTTTGGCAGGAGGAAAAATTTTATTTCCTGCTAGTCGATTTGGATAACCTCGGCCATTGGGCTGCTCATGATGCTGCAAGATTATTGATCTCACGTCTGCAGGAATCGCTTTTGATCGTTCAAGAATTTTTAATCCAAGAACAGGATGATCTTTCACTTCTTCCCATTCTTGTGGAGTCAGATGGATCTTTTGAAATAGCTCGCTATTCATTCTCGTGTGTCCAAGATCATGCAACAGAGCACCCAGACCTACTCCCATAAGATTTCTTTCATTTGAAAAATTCAGTTTTTTCGCTAAGCTGAGCGAAAAAAGGGAAACCAAATAGGAATGTTTTAAGAGATGGAGATCTGCGGAAAGGGCCTTGAAAATTTCAATCGCCGAAGCCGTATCATCACCCATGAGATAGAGTGCACTTCTTACTTGATGCGAGGCCCAGGTGATACTCATGTCGAGATCATTATTATTATCTACAATTTTCTCATAAGTTAATTCAAGCGTGGTTTTAATAATGTCGATCATCTTCTCTTTATCGAGATCATTCGAACCATTATTGAACTCATCAATCGCTTTACATAAAAAATTGCCGTAGGTGTTTCTATCTGTTTTGGAGATATAAAGAGTCTTGATATCTTTATTCTCATATCGATCTATTTGGGTCGAATCGTGCTCACCGTCTTTGTGATAAATCTTGGTAAATTTCCCTTCAAATCGTTCCAAATACACATCAAAAGGCAGTGCACCTTTGAAGTAGCATATGAACTTGGTGGTTACAGGAAAAAACTCATTTCGCACAAGGACCCCTATTGGTTGACCCTTAAAAACTAACACACCTATCGGCAAAATTAAGAACGCCTTAACATTTATTAAGATCCCCTCATTCGTAAATCTGTCTAAGTGACTGATTTTACCAGCGTTTTCCGATAAAAATAATCTACATTTTAAGAAGAGCGCCCTATGTCTTGTTGGATTTGAACGACAGCAAAAATTGGCAATACGCCGCTTGGCCCTGCATCACGCCTTTCCTCGTTCTCTTCATGAACTTGATGAAGTAGCATAGCCGCCAAGAGAGAACTTAAAATATGAAAGCTTCATTCATCAATCTAATCGTTAACAATTTTTTCAAGATCAGCTTTGTCTTTATCATCTTTGGATTATTTTTTTACATCATGTTACCTTTCATGATTTCAATTCTTCTGGGAGCCATCCTGGCCATGGCACTCGCCCCCTTTGTTGAATATTTTGTCAAAAAAGGTCTCTCTCGAGGAATAAGCTTAGTCTTGTTTAGTTTGCTTTTAGGAATCATTGGCTTCATTCCAGTAGCAGCTTTTTTTATCAGAGGCTCGCGTATGATTTCTCAACTCCTACATCAATCAAATGTGGGCGAACTGACGCTTAAATATACCTCCACTATTAATAAGTTCATTGATCATGTCTGTAAGCTCTATGACCTGGATAAGCCATTTGTCGAAGCGAAGCTCAATAGTTTCGTGTCATATGCCGGAGATTTTATGACCAGCACCTTCAGTGGTTTTGTGACAGAACTTCCCGTGATTTTCATGATGGGATTGATCACTATCCTTTCAGTCTATTGCTTCTTAAAAGAGTCAGATAAAATTCGAGCACTCTTTGATCACTACTTTTATTTTTCAAAAAAAAATGGCGACATGTTTGTGCATATGCTTAAGGTATGCTGCAGAGAAGTCTTTTTTTCCAATATCGTGACCGGCATCCTCCAATCAACTATCGTTTCTATCGGGGCCATCATTTTTGATATTGGTGACTTTTATTTGGTCTTTTTTATCACTTTTATTGTTTCCTTTATTCCGATTATTGGGGCAGCACCGGTTGCAGCCGTTTTGGGTATTTTGTGCTTTCTTGATTCTCGAGTAGGGCCAGGAATTGGAATGATGATCATCGCTGGAGTTTCAGGTCTTTCCGACAACATCATCAGGCCCTATCTTGGTTCACTTGGAGCTGTTGAGGTTCATCCCTTCATAGGTCTTCTGGCCGTTATCGGAGGAGTGATTATGTTTGGTCTACCTGGACTTTTTATTGGGCCATTAGTCGCTTCTCTTATATTTGGCGCTCTCCCTATAATCATTGATGAATATTTCCCAAATCCAGACCAAGAAGTCTGAACAAAAACTAAACAATGCCTTCATCACTTCTCCTTAGCTCTCAAGGTATGAGAGGATAAGAGTTGTACTCAAAATTAATCGGCAAAGGCGTTTTTATGGTGAATTATCCTGTTTCCTTTTTTGGTGTAAGTGATGCCACCTCTGGAATTAAGACAAGCTGGGATGTGAAGTCGTCAGATTTTCACTCCAAGTGCTCAGTTCCCACTGAATTTGAAGGCTCGGGCGAAGCTTTTAGTCCGGAAGATTTTTTTCTGCTC
>CANFNN010000182.1 GCA_947448095.1 Bacteriovoracaceae bacterium
ATAAAAATCAAGCTTTGAGCAATTTTGGCAAAAGCGATGAAAGCCGTGAATTTTACTGCAGCTCCCATAAAAGCTGTCACATTAGTTGAAGCCCCCTGATAAACGTCAGGTAACCAACCATGAAAAGGAAAAGCTCCGACTTTAAAAAGCATCGAAACAACAATCATTCCTAATCCAATAAAGAAGATGAATGATGGATTCGAAGACTCTCTGAGAGCATTTTCCAAAGTGCTAAGTTCAAACGAGCCTAGCGCTCCAAAAACCAGAGACGTACCGTACAGTAGAAGTGCTGAGGCCAGGCCACCAAGAATAAAATATTTAAGTCCAGCTTCTGCAGAATATTGACTCGCTCGTCGCATTGAAACCATTACATAAACAGCAAGAGACATGATTTCTAAAGCAATGAACATAAATAGTAGATGAGTGGTAGAAACCATCAAGATCATGCCAGCAGTGGAAAAAAGAATCAGTGAATAAATTTCGGACAGCATCCCTTCTTTAAGATCCTGACCATAGGTTAAGACAACTCCTATAAGTGCAAAAAACATAATCATAAGACTGACCGTTTTTGTAAAAGGGCTAAAAGTCAGCGTCCCTCCTAAAAGTGTCACATCCGAAGAGAATAAAGAGTAAGCCCCCTGAATCAGAGCAAATGACAGGAAAACAAAAGAAAGAATAAAGGCATAACCATGTCCCTTAGTCTTATGCGTTCCCACCAATAAACTAAAAAGTGCCCCAAAAGAAATTGTAAATAACGGAAGGAGGTTAAACAATTCCGTATGAGTAAGTGAAATAAGGGGGAAGGTAGAATTAAGGTCCATGTGGTCCTACTTTATCGATAATTGAATTTGAATATTGGTCTAAAGTTACGTCTGATTTACCAAAAAATGTCTTAGGAAAAAAACCTATTCCGAACACGAAGATCGCCAGAATAATCATTGCGACAATTTCTTTAAGACCAAGATCATGAAGGTGATCCAGATCAGTTCTCGTTTGTGGTCCAAGCATAACTAACTGGTAAGCTTTAAGTGCATAAACAGCACCAAGAATAACCCCCGTCCCAGCAAACAATACATAATAAGGTTGAACCTGAAAAGCTCCAAGCAGGATAGGAAACTCACCCACAAATCCATTTGTACCCGGAAGAGCAACAGATGAAAGCGTCATAATCATAAAGGCGATTGCCATAAGTGGGACAGTTTTTGCAAGGCCACCGAACTCATTCAAGTTTCTGGTATGAAGACGCTCGTAAAGAAATCCAACAATAAGAAACAATCCACCAGCAGAAATACCATGGTTAATCATTTGATAAAGAGAGCCTGCAAAAGCCACTTTATTAAATGCGAAGAGTCCGACCATGATGAAACCCATGTGGGAAACAGATGAGTAAGCTACAAGCTTTTTAAAATCTGTCTGCCCGAGGGCACAAAAGGCACCGTATATGATCCCGATAACACCCATGAGGATAAAAAACTCTCTGAAGTAATAAGCGGCTTCTGGAAAAAAGGGAATCGCAATTCTCATCAATCCGTATGTACCAAGCTTCAAGAGGACTGCCGCCAGGAACACAGACCCTACAGTCGGTGCCTGAACGTGAGCATCAGGAAGCCAAGTATGAAAAGGAACCATTGGAACTTTGATTACAAATGCTAAAGCAAAAGCCAAAAACAACCATGTCTGAGGTGAACTCATGGCCGATTGAAAAGAGGAGCCATCGAAAGCAAACTGAAGACGATGAAGGTCCACAAAGGCTGCAGTTGGAGCGCCTAGAGTTTCGGCTGAAGTTTTAAGGATAAAGAAAATCGCAACCAACATGAGGAGTGATCCCACCATGGTGTAGAGGAAAAACTTAACTGTTGCATAGATACGCTCTTTGCCACCCCAAACGCCGATCAAGAAAAACATTGGAATGAGTACAACTTCCCAGAAAAAATAAAATAAAAAGAGATCAGAAGAAAGAAAAGTTCCGTACATACCTGTTTGTAAAAACATCAGCATCATGACGAAGAATTTTTCTTTTTTAAGTTCTACTCCTAGAGCCGGCCATGTCCCGAGTATGGCAACAGGAGATACAAAAGCCGTCAACATAACAAGTGGAAGACTTATTCCATCGACAGAAACGAGATAGTTTATTCCCCACTCTGGTAGCCAAGCAACGAGATGGGCCATCTGTGGTCCTGCTTGAGTGCCATCAAAGTTAAAGTAAAGGATAGTCGCAAGTACTGCGGTGACGAGGGTCTGGATGAAGGTAAGTAATCGAAGCTTGCCTTCAAAAGCAGACGGAGTGAGGAAAGCCACCAAAGCAAAAAGCAGAGGCGAAAAAATTATCCATGTAAGCAGGCATGAAGTTGTTTCCATATAATCCTTAAACCAAAACTTTAAAAATAAAGAAGATCACTAGTAACAGACCCATAAGCATCATCAAAGCATAAGACTGAATGTCACCAGTTTGAATTGAGCGAAGTCCATTGCCGATTCGCTTGACCTGAGAGCCAAGGCCATTGACTGCTCCATCAATAATAAATTTATCAATAAAATTAGCACAAAAGTTTGAAATACTCTTAACTGGGTTCACGACAATAATCGCGTACAGCTCATCAACGTAATACTTGTTAGCGAGAATTTTCTCGACTGGCTTAAATCCACTAATAATATCTTTAACGAACATATGTTTTTTAAACAATGCCACGCCAGAAAAATAAGAAATAATCGCCAAGATTGATGAGCCGGCCATGACTACTCCCTCATGCAGGCCAATCTTTATGCCCACAAGCGGAAGATGTTTAGAAGGCACAACAGGGTTTAACCAATGAGAAAGGTAATGAGGCATATGGCCTAAGTAGTCTCCCAGCAAATGAGGAACTCCAAGGAATCCCCCTAGTGCAGCAAGAATAGCAAGCACGTATAGTGGAAAGGTCATTAAGGCCGGTGATTCATGAAGGTGATGTTCAACTTCATGTGAATATCTTTTTTGTCCGTAGAAAGTAAGACTCATCATACGGCCAGTATAAAAAGCCGTAAGGATTGCCGTCAGAACACCAATTACGAATAAATACGATACTCCACCAGGTAGAGCGATTGAAGAATAAAGAATTTCATCTTTTGAGAAAAACCCTGAAAAGAATGGAATCCCAGAAATGGCAAGAGAGCCAATCAACATTGTGAGATGGGTATGAGGAAGATGTTTTTTGAGTGCTCCCATTTTTGTCATATCCTGTTCGCCAGAGCAGGCATGAATAACTGATCCAGATCCGAGGAACAAAAGAGCTTTAAAGAAAGCGTGAGTCATTAAATGAAAAACTGCAGTCTGATAAGCGCCTACGCCGCAGGCCAAGAACATAAAACCCAACTGTGAAACTGTTGAGTAAGCGAGAACTTTTTTAATATCAGTTTGAGCAACGGCAATGGATCCCGCAAAAAGTGCCGTGATCGCGCCTACGTGGGCCACCACAGAAAGTGCAACAGGAGACAGTTCAAATAAAGGATTCAATCTCGCAATCATATAAACGCCGGCCGTAACCATTGTCGCAGCATGGATGAGTGCAGATACTGGAGTCGGACCACTCATGGCATCTGGAAGCCATACATATAAAGGCATCTGAGCAGATTTACCAGTGGCTCCAACAAATAGAGCAAGGCAGATCAGGGTCACAGAAGGCATGATTCTTGCGACAACTTCGGGATTTGCAAGGAGTGTAGAAATTTCTGTCAGGCTTAAAGTTCCCAACTGTTGGAACAGAAGGAACATACCAATCAGAAATCCAAGATCCCCAATTCTATTTACAATAAATGCTTTTTTACCGGCATTAGCTTTTTCTGTTTCCGTGTACCAAAAGCCAATGAGTAAATAAGAGCACAAGCCTACACCTTCCCAACCGAAGAAAAGAAGAGGCAAGTTATTTCCCATTACGAGAAGAAGCATACAAAAGCAGAAAAGATTTAAATAAGAAAAGTAGCGACCAACGCATTCTTCTTCATGCATGTAACTAATCGAGTAAAGGTGAATCAACGTTCCAATACCCGAAATAATGAGCACCAGAAGACCCGAGAGCTTATCGATGCGAAGCTCAAAAGGGATATTAAGCCCACCAAAGTTAAACCACTCAAAACAGTTAATCACGAGAGAAGGATTCTCAGCAGTTGAACCAGAGAGCTTAGCAAAGGCAAACAAGGCAAGCACAAAACTAAGACCAATAAAAGCCGAAGCAAAACCGCCGGCAGTATTAGCTGGAGTTTTGGCAAAGCCTTTTAAGCTTAGAGGTAAGACAACACCATTAATAATAAAACCTACCAGCGGAGAAATCAGAATCAGAGC
Organism: Bacteriovoracaceae bacterium; assembly: GCA_947448095.1. GTDB lineage: Bacteria > Bdellovibrionota > Bacteriovoracia > Bacteriovoracales > Bacteriovoracaceae > Peredibacter. Next base: position 4,316 of record CANFNN010000182.1, read on the forward strand.
AGGTAGGATTGAATGCATAGTTTCCACAAGTCTATCCTTTAAGAGTAGTTGCGCTTTGAGTTTTTATAGAGCCGAAGTTTCGATAAAGGTTAACCAAAATGGATAAACCGATAGCTGACTCTGCTGCAGCGATTGTAATAATAAAAAAGACCTGGACTTGCCCCTCAATCATATGGGCCGACTTTGAAAAGACGACAAGGGACAGATTGGCAGCATTTAAAAGAAGCTCAATTCCCATCAAAATCATGATCGTGTCCCGGCGAAGCAACACAACCAGCATTCCCATGGTGAATAAAAAAGCCGCTAATAACTGAAGTAGAATCTCGTTAGTCATATAAATTCCTTAATCAATTTTTCTTTTCGCAAGAACAACTGCACCAACCACTGCTACTAACAGGGCCAGAGAGATGACTTCGAACGAGACATAGAACTGTGAAAAAAGCGCATGCGAAAGGACCTTCGAATTCCCGCCAAGTTCAGCGATAACCTCAGGACTAAACATACCCATATTTTTCTCGGCAGAATGGGTTCCAAAATGCTCTTTTATTGCATAAGCGAGAAAACCAAAGATGCTGAGCCCAAGAGCCATTGCAGTAACAAAGACTAAAGGCTTTTTACGGTATTCATTTTCTGAATCTGTAAGATTCAAGAGCATGATTGAAAAAATAAAAAGAACCATAATCGCACCGGCGTATACCACGAGCTGCAGGGTTGCAATCATGTGTTCACCAATTAAGCCATAGATCGCCGCTGTCATAATCAATACACCTAAAAGGCACAGGGCCGAAGTAATCGGACTTTTAGCAAAAAGCATGGTCGTGGCGAGAACAGCCGAGAGGATACAAAGAATAATAATTACTGGGCTCATAATTTTTCCTGTCTACCGTTCATATTGCGTTTTAAGTGATCGAGGTCATAAATAGCTTCTTCTCTGGAAGAAACGGCCAATTCATAGTTCCCCGAAAGTTTAATTGCATCCTTAGGGCAAGCTTCTTCGCAAAAACCACAGAAGCAACATCTAAGAGCATCGATATCAAAACTAACTGGTTTTTTTTCTTTTTTAACGCCGTATGGATTATTTTCCTCTTCTCTTTCATCGGCCACGATGTGAATACAGTCTGCAGGGCAAACAGTTTCACAAAGATAGCAAGCAGTGCAGTTTTCTGTTTTGTTTGGATCAACAGAAATAAAGTGCATCCCACGAAAGCGATCAGAATATTTTCTTCTCTGCTCAGGGTACATAATTGTGTCATGCTTTCTGAAAAAGAATCCCTGAATAAAGCGTTTCAGAGTAATTCTCATCCCTACTAATAAAGCAGGAATATAGGACTTTTGCTTGGCCGTGAATTTTTTAGAAATATTAATCGTTCCCATAAAAGGACCTCTTAAGAGTTGAAGTAGTAGACGGCAATCGTCACTACAACAAGGTTAATAAGTGAAAGTGGGAATAGAATTTTCCAACCCAAATCCATCAATTGATCGAAACGAAAACGAGGAAGAGTCCAACGAATCCAGATCATGACAAACATAAAGAATGAAACTTTTAAGAAGAATCCTGCAAATTCAAAGAAAGCTTTGGTATTTTGTAGACCCACTTCTCCAAAACTCATCTTACTTGCGATTGTTTCAACCACAATTCCCATTCCAGGAATCAAGTTATAGCCACCAAAAAAGATTGTGACTAATAGGCCAGAGGCCATAATCATCGCAACGTACTCGGCCATGAAAAATGAAGCAAATCTCATTCCGCCGTATTCAACGTGATAACCTGCAACAAGCTCCGATTCACCTTCTGGTAAATCGAAAGGCAGACGGTTCGTTTCTGCAAAAGTGGCGATCCAGAAAACAAGAGCACCGAATGG
>CANFNN010000183.1 GCA_947448095.1 Bacteriovoracaceae bacterium
CAATTTCTTTTTGATGAATATGGTGATGAATCACGAAAATCGTCTCACCTTTTTTCACTTGATCCCCAATCTTTTTCTCAAATTGAAATCCTACGGCGTGATCAATTTTATCTGTTTTAGATTTACGGCCACCACCCAGTTCAATCAGAAGAAGTCCAATTTGATCGTTCTGAAACATTTTGATGTAGCCAGATTTTAGCGCAGTCACTTTAGTGACTTCGCTTGCCTGAGGCAGAAGTGAGTAATCATCAATCACTCGATCATCTCCGCCTTGAGATTTGATAAGTTTTCTAAATTCTTCAAGGGCTTTACCAGAATCAACCATCTGGTGAGCTTTCTTGAGGGACTTATCAAAAGTCTTCTCAATTCCTGCGAGATGAATCATATGAGCGGCCAGAGCAATGGAAAGATCCGTTATATCTTTTGGTCCCTTACCTTTAAGCGTTTCAATCGATTCAATAAGCTCATTGGAGTGTCCAACGGCATCGCCAAGCGGCTGATTCATGTCAGTGATTAGTGCGACAGCTTTTTTCTTGAAACGTTTAGAAGTTGCAATCAAGCTTTTACCAAGTGCTCTGGCGTCTTTTGTATTGCGCATGAAAGCACCTGTGCCGCATTTGATATCAAACACGATCCCGTTAGCACCCTCAGCAAGTTTTTTGCTCATAATTGAGGCGGTAATAAGCGGGATTGAGTCGATAGTAGCAGTGACGTCACGAAGAGCGTAAATAAGCCGATCAGCAGGGGCAATATCGGGAGTTTGACCAATTAGGACAAGTCCGTCTTTATTCAATTTTTCCTGGAATTCTTTAAGAGTGAGCGCGGTATTGAAACCTTTGATCGCTTCAATCTTGTCCACTGTTCCACCTGTATGGCCTAGGCCTCGGCCTGCGATCATGGGAACTTTTACACCTGCGGCCGAAGCAATAGGGGCCAGAATGAAAGAGGCTTTATCGCCAATACCACCTGTTGAGTGTTTATCGATAACATTTTTACCGGTAAATTTTAACTGTTCACCTGATTCAAGCATCGCATCAGTAAGTGCCGCAGTTTCCGACACATCCATGCCTTGAATGAACATCGCCATTAACATTGCAGACATCTGATAATCTTCAATTTTTTTATCGGTATAGCTCTGTATGAACCATTTGATTTCTTTTTCGGATAAGTGCTGACCTTTTTTCTTTTTGTCGATAAGAGGATACACTTGAAAATTTTCTTTACTCATATACACTCGCAGTACGATTACGGATTTGCCAACTTTAAGATGGGAACTTATCATAGACTTAAGGACTCCCGCTTGGCAAACAAAGCTCTAAGGATTGACATGAAAAACTGGCTTTTTGGAATAATTATTTTTCAACTTCTGACTCTGAATATGGCGTTTGCCCAGCAAGAAGATGACATTATGAAGAATACTCAAAATGATATTCTTTTGGTGGCAGGGGCTGGAGCAGGGGGAGCAATTCTTGGTTTGTCCACGTTGTCTTTTTACGACAAAGCCTCGATGCACGTTTCAAATATCTGGACAGGCGCAGCAATAGGGATCATCGCTGGGGTCATTTTCGTGGCTTACAGCAGTGCTCAAAAAGGCTCAGAAGAGCTTCAAGGTGCTATTCCCTCAGAGGCATTTTCCACTTCTGAGCGAGTTGTCTGGCACCGCGGAAATGCAAATCTTCTGTCATCGGGTCCGGTGCAGTATGGGACTCAATTGTGGCAATCATCTTTCTAAATTAGTCCACTTTTTCTTGCCATAGAGAAAGGCCTATCGGTATAACTCTACGAGTTACCCTAATTATATTCATTAGCCTTGCTAATAGCTGAACGGGAGTCATATGAGCCTTGAGTCATTTTTTCGCGGAATTTTGGGCCTAGCGGTCTTAACGGTTATCCTCTATGCCTTCAGCTCAAATAGAAAAAAAATACCGTGGCGATTGGTAGGTCTGGGCTTTTTACTTCAGATCGCTTTTGCCATTGGGATTCTGCATATTCCACTCGTGGCCGCAATTTTTGATAAAGTTTCGAGCTTCTTTGTCGTTGTCTTGGAGTTTACGCGCCAAGGATCAATGTTTGTTTTTGGCAACCTGATGGATACAAAAACTACTGGTTTTATTTTTGCTTTCCAGATTCTTCCGACGATTATTTTCTTCTCAGCTTTAACCAGCTTGTTTTTCTACCTCGGTCTCCTTCAGAAGATTGTTTACGGTCTTTCGTGGGTGATGGGGAAATTTATGAAAATTTCGGGAGCAGAAAATCTCTCTACTACTGCCAACATCTTTTTGGGACAAACCGAAGCTCCGCTTTTGATTAAACCTTATCTTCCCTTTATGACTCGTTCAGAAATTCTTTGCGTGATGATCGGGGGAATGGCTAACACTGCTGGTGGTGTACTGGCTGCCTACGTAGGATTCTTAGGTGGGAATGATCCGGTTCAACAGCTTTTCTTTGCGAAACATTTATTGGCGGCATCAGTTATGTCTGCACCGGCCACTATTATTGTTTCAAAAATGCTCCTTCCACAAACTGAAGAGATTGATGAGCGTTTAGAAATTTCAGATGAAAAAATTGGTACCAACATGATCGAGGCCATTGCCGTAGGGACCGAAGAAGGCTTAAAACTTGCCTTCAACGTAGCCGCTATGTTGATTGTTTTTATTGCGATGATTGCTATGGTCAACTATATCCTGAATGACTTTATCGGTGTAACGACTGGGCTGAATGAAGTGATTGCCAGCTCTACTAATGGTCAGTACACAGGTCTGACTCTTCAATTCCTTCTTGGTTACGCATGCGCTCCTTTTGTGTGGCTATTGGGTGTGGCCAAATCAGATATGATCTACATTGGTCAGCTTCTTGGTGAGAAAACCATCCTGAATGAATTTGTGGCCTATATGACTTTGGGTAAAATGAAAGAGCAGGGTGTTCTGCAAGACCCTCGATCAATTATTTTTGCTACCTATATTCTGAGTGGATTTGCCAACTTTGCTTCAATTGGAATTCAAGTGGGCGGAATTGGCGCACTTGCACCTACCAAGAGAGGCATGCTGTCTGAACTAGGTATGAAGGCTTTGTTAGGGGGAACTATTTGTTCACTTCTAACGGCCACCATCGTAGGGATGTTGACTTAAGCTGCCGCAGCATACATTGCCGACTTTATATTTGGTTCTTTTGCTAGTATCCTGATTTTAATTACGTTTAAGTTTTAGAATTAGGACATTTTTCATGGCAAAAGAACTTGTGGTCAACCAGACCCACAATGAGTCGCGTATTGCGCTCATTGAAAATGGTGAGATTTTAGATTTTCTTATCGAACGACATCCCCAAAACAATGCCTCTTCTCCCATCGTCGGAAACATTTATCTCGGAAGGGTTCTCAGAGTCCTTCCTGGAATGCAGTCTGCATTTATTGACATTGGTCAAGAGCGAGCGGCTTTCCTCTATGTAGATGATGCTTACCTTCCGACACTGGATGAGCAGCGGGAAATGCAAAGCCGGATTGCTACGACTGAAAGTACTAAGCGACTAGGGGAAGTCATTCCTGATGAATTTTCCACGCTGACAGAAACTGTCGATATGAAGTTTCGTCCTGACGTCAAAATCCAAGACTTCTTGAAAGAGGGTGACGAAATTGTGGTGCAAATCGCAAAAGAGCCAATCTCTACCAAAGGTCCCAGAGTCACTCGCCATATTACGCTTGCGGGCCGCCACATCGTTTATATGCCGTTTATTGAGCACACCGGTGTTTCTCGCAGGATTGAATCCGAAGAAGAGAGAAGACGTCTAAAAGACATTCTCGATTCAATTCGTCCTGAAGGAGTGGGAGTCATCGCCCGAACTGTAGCGGAAGCTCAAAGCTACAAGACCTTAAAAAGTGACTACAATAATTTAGTAAAAATCTGGAAAGATGTTCAGAAAAAAATGGAGAAGGCCAAAGCTCCTGTTGAACTTCACCAGGATCTCTCATTTGTTCAGCGTGCTCTGCGCGACATCATGGATGAAGATGTTGATAATCTTGTTGCTGATAACAAGTCTGCGATTAAACAGATTGAGAAATTTATTCAGCGCTTTATTCCCAATCATCAGGCCAAGATTAAATTCTATGATGCCGATATACCAATCTTTGAGCATTATGGGATTGATATTGAAATTGAACGAGCTCTCTCAAACCAAGTTTTCTTGAAGTCAGGGGGATCAATCAATGTTGATCAGACCGAAGCTTTGGTTTCGATCGATGTGAATACCGGTAAATTTGTTGGTAAAAAGACTCTTGAAGATACAATTCTTAAAACCAATCTTGAAGCAGTTAAGGAAATTGTTTATCAGCTCCGTCTAAGAAATTGTGGTGGTATTATTATTATTGATTTCATCGATATGGAAAAAGAAGAGCACCGCTCGCAGGTTTATACTTCGTTACTTGAAGCCTTGAAAAAAGATCGCTCGAAAACCAATGTGCTTCCTATTTCAGGCCTTGGTCTGGTTGAAATGACTCGAAAACGTACTCGCGATACTTTAGTACGGGTTATGTGTGAGGCCTGTCCTTACTGTGAAGGTGTGGGACGTGTGAAATCAGTTGAGACTGTGAGCTTCGAAGTCATTCGCGAACTACAAAAAGTGATGAAGCGAACGTCACTGACTAAAATTACGATTTTTGCTCACCCAGAAGTTTGTGCGAAATTATCATCTGAAGAATTTGGAATTATTGAGATGTTAGAAGAACAGTTCAATAAGACCCTTCTCGTGCGTGCTGATAACAACTACCACGCTGAACAATATGAAATCTATGCTCCTGAATAAGTTTGCGCTTTAAGCGCATTCTTATTCTGGTCTGCCTCATAAAATTCTCAATCCTCCATTCTTTGGTTTTTGCCCGATGCCTAAGTCACTGAATTTTCGACTCGATTAAAATGCTCAACTTTTATCTTCCAACCAACGATAAGCTATTGGGCATTGCTAATTATCAGGAAAACATTGATGAAAAATAAATTCTGGCCTCTGTGCTTACTTCTCATTAGTTCAGCAGTTTGGGCCGAGATGTCTTGTTATGATCGAGGGGACGGCCTTCAGCAATGTGAAGATGCTCCTTCTTCTGATCCGCTTCAATGTAGTGAAGAATCCAGTTTGGCCAAAAAAATGGAGATGAATGAGCATACTCCACTCCCATGCGACAAAAAGAAAACATTCATTGGAACAACTCCTAATGATACCGAGGCAATTCAGAAAGAACTTAACCGTCAATGTAAACAAAAAGCAAAAGAATACAAAAGAACTGTGACTCATAATCTATTTAAGAAAGGTAAGATCTATCAGGGTCTGCAAGCTTTCTTTAAAAAGAAAAGATATGAAGTAAAAGATGGAAAAAAGGATAAAAGCAAAGTGACTTTAGATCTTGATGCCAAAGCAATTGCGGCAATGGATTCTAAGGAGCTGAACGAACATATCATGAATATGCTGGAGGAAAAAAAACCAGGTATTCGTCAAAAATCGCTCGATGCATTAAAGACTGTTGAGCTCAAAGGTGGACTCCACCCAGAAGATACTATTACTACGAACGTACTGATGCAGACTGATCGCAACAATGCTTGCGTCGTTAACGTAGGAACTTTTCCTCAGAGAGTTGCCGCTAAGATTGAAGAATGTGAGTTTTGCCAGGAAAAAGATATTAAAGGCAGTTTTACTAATGACTGTGCCTACATGGTCGGCAAAAATATTTCTGAGAAACAATCACAGAGTTTACTAGGCTTAAGTGAAAAAAGAAAAAAAGAGTATTGTCAGCCTGAGATGAGTTCTGAGACGAATGAAATGGCAGAAGTTGATAATATGGCTTCCCAGTTGTGTAATATCGCTCAAAAAGATCTTACTCCCGATTTCAATATTGAAACTTCACGTAATTTATACGCCGATAAGACTCCACAGCTTGCTCAAAAGCGTGGCGAATTTATTCAAAAGTATCTGCTTGAAAAGCTTAAAACTTGCCCAAGTCAGCGTCCGTGGATGGCAAACTTGGATAGTTTTCAGGAAAAAGTAAAGGTCTCTCACCCTGAATACGTCGGAGCAAAAGTTGGGGATTACGGTCCTAACCCTAAGGCTTCTTCCTCTGAACAACCAAAAGAAATTGAGAATTATCTTGCGACTCTTAAACTCGAAAAAGTAAAACTCAATGACAAGATGATTAAAAC
>CANFNN010000184.1 GCA_947448095.1 Bacteriovoracaceae bacterium
ATTTGATCTTGAACATAAAAAGATAATACCTAAATTTCCTAAACGAATTGCAGTCATTACTGCCGAACATGGCGCGGCCCTGCAGGATTTTCTGAATGTTTATAAACGTCGGTCGTTGTGGTGTGACATTGTCATTATCCCTGCCTTGGTTCAAGGAGCAGAAGCCGCCAAAACATTGGTTGCAGGATTACTCAAAGCTCAAAAATTGCCTGGAGTAGAAACAATTGTTTTAACTCGGGGAGGCGGAAGCCTTGAGGATCTTTGGGCCTTTAATGATGAAGAACTTGTACGTGCGATTTATAATTGTCCTATTCCCGTTATAAGTGCAGTTGGGCACGAAGTGGACTTTTCACTTTCAGATTATGTGGCCGATCTTCGCTCAGAGACACCTACAGCTGCTGCAGAAATCCTTTCACAGCCTCAGACAGAGCTAAAATCTCGATTGCATTTTTGTCAGACTCATTTAAAGTCTGACCTTTTTAAACTCCACCAACGAATTGAACTCATTACTCATAAGTTTCATCCTAAAGAAATGATCAATATTATTTTGCAGAAAGTTCAAGCAGCTGAAAGAAAGTTGTCTCTCATTCGACTTTTTGATCGCTCCGAAGAACTCATTGGTATTACTGAAGCAAGTCAGCGTGTTGATGAACTTCAATTGAGACTAACTCATGCGACAAGTATCCGCATGACTGGTTTGTCTGAGAAATTGAAAAGATTTGAACAAGTGTTATCGGCTTTGAATCCTAAATTAGTCATGAAGCGCGGTTACAGTTTTGTTAAGGGACCAAGCGACGTAGTGGTTCCCAATATTGAATCTTTTAAAAAAATCATACCAGGCACCAAACTTTTGATCCAGTTTTACGACGGTCAGGGGATCGTATCGAAGGAAGTTGAATGAAACCCATATTGTTAATACTTTTATCTTTTGTTGGTGCAGCCTGTGCACAAACGAATTCTAAACCGGCCAAAATGTCTGATGCTCTTACTATTAGTCAGGGCGAAGTTCGTTGGCTTGAGTTTTCAGTCCCTGAGAGAGAAGTGAAACTTATTTGTCGAGGAAATGAAGTTAAATTTGTTCGAAAAGGAAAATTTGGATTTGCCTACGTGATGGAGAGCTATTTTTCTGACTTCTCTCCATTTAGCTGCAAAGTCGTCTCACTTGGACAAACGATTTCTGAATATCAATTTAAAGTTGAAGAGAGAGAGTACCCGGCAGAGATTTTAAAAGTTGATCCTAAAAAAATTAAACTCTCGGCAGAAGCAGAAAAAAGAGTTGTTGCTGAACAGGTCGTATTAAATAAGATTTACTCATCGAGTATCCCTGATTTTCTCTATTCGACATCCTTTATTCATCCGCTCGACAGCGTGGTGACAAGTCAGTACGGAAACAAGCGTGTTTATAATAAACACAAAAAAAGTCAGCATCTTGGCATTGATTACAGAGCTGCCATTGGTGACAAGGTCCCGGCAGCGAATGCTGGTAAAATAGTTTTCTCAGGGGATCTTTTTTTTACGGGATGGACGGTTATTATTGATCATGGACTGGATATATTTACGGTCTATGGACACCTCTCTAAAACTCTCGTAAAAGATGGTGAGATGGTTAAGCGAGGTCAACTCATAGGTCTTTCAGGAAACACTGGACGAACTTCTGGGCCTCACCTGCATTGGGGAACTAAGGTTCAGGGACAATATATTGATGGCTTTGTCCTTGTTGAAGAAAGTAAAAAGTATTTTAAAAATTAGCTATGAAAAATTTTTCGGGATTTTTAACATTTAGAGTTGATACCTCCCTTTCTCAAGAATTGAGAAAGTCACTTGATTTGTTATTATCTCATTTTAAAGAAGCTACGACTGTTGAATACTCGGCAGTATCGCCCGTCCCTCATGATAGGCTCGTTGTTGATTTTATTTCGGAAAATTCTTTGCACCTTATCGTGAATGGCCCATCTTTTAAAATATGCTTATTGGATAAAAACCAAGGGCTCTTTAGTTTTGGCCAAAACATAGAGCAGTCCTTAGTTGATGCCGTCCTGGATGATGCCTTGGATATTCATCAAATTCAAAATCTGATTGGACCAAAAATCCAGGAACTAATTAGGCAACAGGAAGATTCCTTGTATCAAATCGGTTCAAAAAATATAAGAAAGTTTGAGAGTCGCGCCAAATCTGAAACTATAAAATCATTAGTGGAAGGAAGAGGGCTAACCTCAGAGAATCTTCTTGCCTATGCTCAGTCCTTAGTGGATTTAGAAAAAGAGCTTATTCACGCCGCCGATTCTAGTCGTATCCAAAAGATTTTAAAATTATTCGTTAAAAACCACCTCGAGAAAGCAAAGTTTCAATTTTTTACTTCCGCTGAGATTTCCTTAATTGAACCATCCATAAATTTACTCCCTTTACCTCGGTTTAAAGGGGAGTTCTTGGCATTGGAATTAAACTGGGATGACTCGGACTATTCCCGATTAATAAAAAAAATGTTCTTCTTTTATACCCTGGTGAACTTTTTTTCATTCAAACAAGAAATTCAGGACCCCTTTTTCGACGATAGTCTTTGGGAAAGTGTTTTAGATAGTATTCCGTTTCCGGTTGCACTTTTGTCTCACTCAGCAGAAGTCTATCAACACAATACTTTGTTTTCGAATTTGAACCTTGCTCCAACTGATTGCCTTAATTTTAAGCTCAGAGAAAAAACACTCATTAATGACATTCCCTATAATGTGTTCAGAAAAGAAGTTCACCACCTTGATGAGACAAAAATACTCTTCGTGTTTTTCACTGAAAGTTTCTTTTTAAAAGGTGATGGACACCTTTCTCCCTCAGGCCAAGAACTTGGGATCATCAGTTCTAGTATTGCCCATGAACTTAATAATCCCATCGCTGGTATTCAGGCCGCCTTGAGTCTTCTCATGTTAGGTGAATATCTCAACGAAGAAGCTAAACTGACTTTAGTCGAAATGAAAAATGGTGCCACAAGATGCAAACAGCTAATTGAAACATTCTTAGGCTTTTCTCGAGCGAATCCCAAGAGCCTCACGACTCTCGAATTACAGCTAAGCCCTATTGTTGTTTGTTATCAACAAGCCCAGAATTTATTACGTTTTAGAACCGTTGAAAGTGGCATTCGGTTTTCTTTTGAATTGTCACGCCACTCAGAGTTTCGAGCGAGTGTGAATCTCAGTTTATTGACGATGACTTTTTATCTCATACTGGGAGAAGTGATGACACTTTACTCTCACCAATTACTGGTAGCAGATAAAAATCAAATTGAAAAAGTCATTAAAGGGGAGATTATAGAATCTTCCCAGGAAATACAAATCCAATTGCATGAATTAAATATCTCAACGTTAAGTCTTTCTAAGCTCATTCAGAACCTACTAACCATTGAGAATTTCGTCCTCCAGATTTCGGATTATTCCCTACGCTTTATTTACAATCCGCCTAGAGATGCTTCGTAGGAAATTGATAGGGATCGCCATGCTCCAAAGCAAGCTTCTCAATTCGGTCCAAATACGTCTTGCGATCATCTTTGATGTCTGAATTTTTAAGAGTGAGATACAGGTTAGGATCTGAGGCCAAAGAGTCCTGGAATAAGCTCAGGAAAATATCTTTAATATCATTTTGCAGATAGATCTTCTTTTTCCCTTTCTGTTGAACTTCAAATCTTGAAACTTGTCCTAGTAAAAACTGATGAAGTTTCTTTTTGTGAGACGGGAATTTAAAAACCAGCTGAGAATAAGGCGAGAAATTTAAAAATGAATAAACGATATACTGACCACTTATGAGGTGTGGAGTGATGACAAAATCATGCTCATCAATCAGGGTAGGAGCTGGCGGTAGGGGATGGCGTGCTCGAAGGTAGTCGATGGTCTTTTTTCGATAAGTCTCAGGGATTTTTACGAAATTTGAATTCATAAAAAATAGACCTTCAATAAATGGTCCGGCCAGTCTGATATGAATTTGGCTCCACCTAAAATCAGCGAGAAAGACTTTCATTGCTTCCACTTCTAAAGAAGGATTTTTAAGAGGCAATATGGTCAGAATCACTCCGTTATCACCTTTAACAGAAAGGATTGCAGGAGTGTTGGTGCGTTCGAGAACTTTGTAAACCTCGTCGATTCCATCTTCAAGTTCAATGATGGCACGGTCGAGTTCAAACTTGTTACGCGGATAATAGAGTTGATTCACTTTTCGGATTTTCTTCTCTTCAAAGATTTCAAAGTATTTTAATAGAAGCTGGCCCGTGGCGCGAGCATCCTCGATGGCCCTATGAGCATTAGAATGAGAGATATTAAAAAGTTGCGACATGTACTGTAGGTTAGAGCTCATGATGTCAGGGATCAGATACTTGGTCATGATATTGGTACAAATGACTTTGTTGTCCATTGTTGGACGCTGAAGTTTTTTTAAAACACCGTTCAAAAAAGGAATATCAAATGAGGTGTTATGGGCGACAAGGATGCTGTCCCCAATAAACTCTACAATTTCATCAATCACTTCTTCTATCTTGGGAGCATGTTCCACATCGGCTTTTCTGATCCCTGTGAGTTTTTGCACGAAATCAGGAATGTCTTTTTGAGGATTGACGAGGATGCTTCTTTCCTCGGTAAGTTTTCTATGCTCGATTTTAATCATTCCGACTTCAATGATTTTTTCAGTCTCTGGATTACCACCTGTGGTTTCTAAATCAATGACGCAGAATTTGAGGGAGTCTAATAGTTCATCTGAACTGTTGAAGATTTTTTCTTTCATTTAATAAAAGGAACATTCGTTCCTTCCTTATGTTTATTTTCTAATTATTTGAGATGTTCAGGCGTAAAGGCTTGAGTGAGTAGTTCTCCAAGTTTTTTGGTCTTCTCATTTCCGGCCTTATCTCCGAAAGTAATCTCTAGATCAAGCTGCGCGAATTCAGTCATGACCTGTAGGCACATTCCACATGGTGGCCAGCCTGGGTCAGTGTAGACATAGATTCTTTTTAATTTCTTGTGACCTTCTGAAACGGCTTTCCATATGGCGACTCTTTCAGCACAGACTGTTCCACCAAAGCTTGAGTTCTCGATGTTGCAACCTTGGAATATAGAGCCATCGTCAGTTTCTACAGCTGATCCGACTTTAGCTTTTGAATAAGGAGAGTGAGATCGAGTTGAAGCATCCTTGGCCAGGTCTCGCAATTTGTTAGTCATTTTATACTTTTCCCAACTTTTTGAGTTCACCAATAGTTTCGGTTAGAATGGTGGCAAATCCAACCATAGCTTTTTCTGCCACTTTCTTCACATCAGCATGATTTAGTTTTTCGGCCTTAATTCCAGCGGCGTAGTTCGTAACACAGGCCACACCCGCAACTTTTAGGCCCAAATGGTTAGCCGCTATTACTTCTGAAACAGTGCTCATTCCTACTAGGTCTGCACCCATTGTTCTGAGCATGCGAATTTCTGCCGGAGTTTCATAGGTTGGTCCAAGAACAGAGCAATAAACTCCACTTTTAAGATCCACATGATGGTTCTTAGCTATTTTTTTAAGTAGCTCTCTGAGCTCTGGATCATAGGCCTGACTCATATCTGGAAAACGAGGCCCAAGCTCAGCAATATTGGGTCCAACTAAAGGGTTTCGACCAGAAAAGTTAATGTGATCTTCAATTGATACCAAATCTCCTGGGTGAAAATCGGCATTGATCCCACCTGAGGCATTAGTCACAAAAAGCATCTCAATACCTAATGCCGCTAGTGTTCTCACTCCGTGAACAATTTCTTCCATCGGGTGACCTTCATAGGGATGAATTCTTCCCTGAAGAGCTGCCACTGGAATCCCGTGGACTTCGCCTAAAATAAGTCGACCTTCATGTCCTTCCACCGATGTTCGCTTGAAATGTGGAATATCTTGGTATGGAATAATTGTTTTATTTTGAATTTGATCAACGTAGATACCCAGACCTGAGCCCAAGACCATACCAATTTTAGGTTTTACTTTAAATTTACTCTGGATGTAATCGCTAGATTCCAGAATCTTATTCATGACCATGACCATAAAGCTTTCCTTAGCTAAGTAGTTCCAAAATAAGTTTAGGCTTTTTCACTTTTTGTGAGCTCATGACTAAAACTTCTTTATGGAATGTTGATTTAATTTTTTCTGCAATTTCTTTTTGATGAATATGGTGATGAATC
>CANFNN010000185.1 GCA_947448095.1 Bacteriovoracaceae bacterium
GAATCGATCATCATCAAGAACAAAAGTGTACGCCTGTTGACGTTTTTTTGAGCCTACTAGTTGTTCCAGTAAATCTGATTTTTCGTTCGGCATCTTAACCACTTTGCCATTGGTAAGTAGCACTAGATTCACATTTTGATCATCCTTGGCGAGATCAATTTCATAAATCGTGGACGAGATTTCCGTTGTCGCTAATAGGGGTAGGCTGATCAACCATAATAAGAAGCCAAAACTGAACATAAAACCTCCATAGTTTTATAAGCAAAACAGGCGGGTTCATCATGCTAAGTTTAAGGTGTTTTTGTCATCTAAAGCCTGACCTAAGTAAATTCACTTAAGCAAACAAATCAGTGCTGTTTTCTGTCTTCATTTAAAAACAAGGTTGAGTTTCTTTTGGAAGTTAGGCAAGGCCGGTAACATGAGACGTTGATTTAAGGAGCATTTATGCAAAGCAGTTTTGATGAGGGTGTGTGTCTAAAAATAAAACGTGAGATTTTTCAACATGATCATCTTAAAGATCTTCAAATAGAAGTCGGGGAGCAAGGGGTTGACGTTATACTTACGGGTGTCGTCACTCATTTATACGAGAAATGGCTCGCCGAAGAAATAGCTGCCCAGTCCGTTGGTGTGACACATGTGAGAAATTATCTTCATGTCACAAAAGTGATCCGCGAAAATCCGATCGATGATTATTACGAACTTTGATGAGTTTCTGAAGGATGTGAAATTACATCACGACGCTCAAGAGTGTAGATATTGAAAGCGTGTCTGATAACTGGTTGAGCAACATTTCGCACAGGTGTCCCGCCTGGCGTTTTTCCCTTTTCGATTCCTGCGTGGGCGTGGCCATGAAAAACAATGTCTGCTTTTCCGTAATCCACAGCTTCCGCGAGATAGTAGCAGCCAAGGAATGGGTATATTTCTTTTTTTTCACCCGATAATGTTTGAGTTGTGGGCGAGTAATGGAGAAGAACAATTTTATAGTCGGACTCCAGATCCTTGATCACTTGTTCCAGTTGTCTCGCTTCTCCTTTCGAATGGCGCATAAAACTTTTCATTTGCGGTTCACCAAAATCTGCTCCTGATGAACCAATAAACCCACCACCAAATCCTTTGGCACCAGCTATTCCGACTTTCTCTCCATTGATGGATATTATAATCGAACTGCGTTCAAGGACTATGACTCCCGCATCTTTTAATATTTGGGTGACCACTTCCACTTGGTCTACGTGGTAGTCATGATTCCCTAAAACAGCAATAACTGGAATCGGTGATTTTCTAAGGTCATTTGCAAGGACACGCATCTCTTCAGGGTGTCCTGTTTGGGTCAGATCACCTGCAAGTAAAAATATATCTGCTTTGCCTTCAAGGTCCAACATATGTTGACCCATTCGATTGTGTGATTTTCGATCAAAATGAATGTCACCTGTTGCCGCAATTCTAATCATGAAATACTCTCGCTTGCTTCTGGTGGCATAAGGATTCTAACATGAAGAAGATTTTTTAGTTCCATGCTAGGCTCAAGTCTCCTGATTACTTCATTTACGGCTTCTTTTTGCTCGCTTGAAAAGACTTCACCCTTCACAACGATATTTGAATCAGAGACTACGACCCTTATGTCATGCTCTGCAATCCTTTCGTCCGTTGTTAAGGCCTCCATGATGCGGCCTTTGGTATAAATGGCTGCCTCTTTTTCTAGAGGCAATACTCCATAAGGTTTAGTTTTGCCTGAAGCATAAGGATGGGTAACCGGTTCGGGTGAATACACCGAGTGTTCAAATATACTTTTATACAGTTTCTGGATGATATCATTGGGAATGGCAATATCATTTGATTGGGCATAGATAAGTAATGCTAAAACTCGTCTAGGCGAATGGCGTGCCCTTTTAAGTAAATACTCCCAGTCCAGATTCCCCTGAGTTAAGACGGCAAGGGCATCATGCCAGTGGTGAGGATTTTCTTCTCGGTGGGCAGCCGATTTGATAATGATAAAATCCTCAGGGCTAATCGCATTGACGAATTTTCCACAATACGGGATTCGTCTCACATGCTCTATGACTTCTTCTTCAAAATAAATATCTCCGCAGGAGCGAAAGATAATATCTACTAAGACATTATCCCGCCACGCCTTATAGAGCCAAAAGGGATCTCTCTTTTCGATTTCAAAACCATTTTGTTTTAGAATTTCTAGCACGTCATCTGCATCGTCGGGTTTGACGAAAATATCAATGTCATGAGTGACCCGAGGGCGACCAAGCTCTTTGACCGCAATCCCCCCAAACACGGCGTAGGGGATTTTTTTTTCTTCAATTGCATCAATGGTTACGAACAGCGTAGATAAGATGTTCGGAAGAAGGGTGAGATTGTGATCATGAAAATCTCTTTCTTTTTGATCAACTTCCTGTTGTCTCGTTAGTGGAATCTTTTTATTAAATGCCATAACGCCTGCCCCGTATTGTTTTTACTTTGCGACATCCACAAATTGAAACAGACACAGGGGTTTAGAGATACTTGAGATTACCTGAATTTAATTGGTGACAGTTTTTAATTCTAATTTGATATTCTCAAATTCCTTGTAGGCCGTGATAACTTTTTCATGCACGAAGCTATCCAGCGTTGGCCCATTTTTGACAAATTCAATTTCGGAGGTTATTTCGGCCAGAATTTCGGCTCCAATACTAGCTGCTTGAAAATGCACAATATGAGCTTCTTTTCTAACATGGGGAAAATCTTTGAGATAATAGGCTTCTAGCATTTTATGCAGATGGATGGGGGTAATCTCGAGAAAGTGATTTCGTAACTGATTGAATGAATCATCATTAAGTTTGCGTAATGCTTCAGTGACATTGGGATTGATCGTCATTCTCATGCCACTATATTAAAAGAACTAATCTGGGATTGTAAATAACAGACAAAGTACTTTAGGCATGTTTAAAAATGATTTTAAGCGAAGCGCCACCCTCTTTAGCATTGGCAATGGATATTTTTCCATCATGTACATCGGCTATCGTACGCATAATCACCGAGCCTAGTCCTAGTGAAAAATTCCTTGGGTCTCGTTCCATTATTTGCCTTTGTTCTCTGCGTTTTCCGAATGAATGAATCGCCTCAGCTGTTAGACCTGGGCCATCATCTGTGACAATGACTTCGAGAGTGTTAATTGTCGAAAAAAGTTCGACAGATATTTTACTCTTTGCATACCTTGCAGCATTGTCAAAAGCGTTTTTAAATAGGCGATTAATGAGGTGGAAATCACCAAAGATGGTTGGGTTCTTATTTCCGGTCAGTTTCATCTTCCATGAAATTTCGTTTGCAAAACTTGTTTGCCTATTTTTCAGTTCGTTGCCTAGTAATTGTGCCAGATTGATTTTTTCTGATGACACTTTATAGTGAGACTCATCAATGGTCGCAACAATTGTAAGCTTTTCCAGCAGGTCCCTAAAATACCGGATGTCTGCATCAATCATGGAAAAAACTTCATTTCGGTCTTCGCTTGTCATTTGGTCATTGTAATCTTTGAGTGCTTCAAAGGATGTTCCAAGGCTTGTCAGTGGAGTTCTGAGATCATGCCCCAGTTCTTGTAGAAGATGAGACCGCGATGTTTCAGTATCATTGAGTCTTTTGACAAGCCTTTCAATTTCATCGGCCATGCGATTAAAGTCTAGGATTAGACTTCCGAATTGATCAAACCTATTAATTTCGAACCGAGACTTAAGGTCACCCGATTCTAGCCTGCCCAAGACCTTTCGTGCCTCGCTAGATTTCTTTCTGACATAGTAAAAACAAATTGAGAGTGCTAAAAAAACCGCCAAGGCGGCAGTCGTGAAAGTATGGAGGCCTTGAATCCAAAGGAAGGGTCCTTGAAAGAGAGATCTTGGATTATGCGTGACCAAAAAAGTTGTGGGTGTTGTTTCAAGCTTCATGACAAATGTTTTCGGATCAAGAATAAAATTTTCTGTGTTTTCCATCCCGTGCATTTCTTTGGGGTGCGGAAGTTCATTCCATTTCTTTGGTAGAGGGTGAATGGTATTGGCGGAGATGATTTCTCCATCCTCTGAAACTAACCACAATGATGGTTTTGACCCCTTCTGGTCAGGCATTTGTTCGAGCAAGTTCTTTCTGACGATGGGAACTGGTGCTGGAACAGGTCCGGCGATCTCCGTTTTAATAATGGAGAGGGCGTCTTTTGAAGCCACTGGTGGTGCAGGATATTTATTCACATTGATTCTTTCGACTGGTGAATGCAAGGATGATTTTTCAATTTTTCTTCCAATATACATCATGTAGCCGTAGCGATAATCTTCTACCACCATGTCTGAAATGATAACCAGACAGAGAACTGAAATTAAACTAAGGGCCAGTGCTCCCAACATGCTGATTAAGAATAAACGAAAATAAACAGCCTTTTTAAGAATCATGCTTATGGCTCCATTCTAAACGGTAGCCTAGACCATAGACGGAATTTATCTGAAGGTCAGTTCCAGCTACCTCTCGCAATTTTCTCCTTAAATGACTCATATGAGAATCTACCGTGCGGTCATACATATCTGAATTCTCATACAGGGTGGCCAGGATACTTTCCCTTGTCACAATGTCACCAGCTCGCCTGGTAAGAAGCACCAGTATCTCAAGCTCTTTTCTGCCTAGACTCACAATTTTATCCATGAGGGTAACAATTCTTTTCGTTGGATCAATCGTAAGCTTTTCGAATGTGATAATTGAAGTCGGGAGGGTGAATTTTTTGAGAATCTTATTCATGCGTACTTTTAATTCTTCCATCCCAAAAGGTTTTCTTAAATAATCATCGGCGCCGTTCAGGATCCCTTTCACCACGGTCGCTTCATCGGTTCGAGCACTAATGAATAAAATGGGTATATCATTTCCTTCGTCCCTGATTGACTGACAAAGATCAAGTCCATTTCCATCAGGCAGACCAATATCTAGGCACATCAAATCATAATGATGTTGCTTCAATAAGCTTCTTGCTTCTTTGACGTTTGAGGCAGCTGTCGTTTCATAGCCACTGAATTTTAAATTCATGGCAAGACTTTTAGAAATTTGCGGATCATCTTCAACGATTAATATTTTTATCATTTCGTCTCCTGGATTCTTTCTTTAGTTTGCTTAAGGCTCATCATACCGAATTGAATGCGTGCGTAAAGTTTTTCACACAGTACCTGACTATCTATAAATTAAGACCACATGCTTACGGTGAGTTCGGCACCAAGATAAAGGTGATTATGTCTGTTTCTTTTTTGATTAAAACCAAACCTTTTTACAAAGCTGGAAAAAGTATGGAGCGTTTTTTTTGGAATCCTTTACCCGGATTTTGCACAATTCATTTTTGTGGCAAATTAAATCTACCCAATCAACAAAAAACCAAAGGGAACGATATGAGCAAATTTTTACTACTAACCAACGATTCAGCTTTAACGAAACTTGTCGACCTGACCTTAAAATACAATGGATTCATTGTTCAATCGGCTAACCATTCCGAAGCGGGTTGGGCACTTCTAAGTGAAGTCCGTTTTGACTTGATTATGCTGGACTATCAACTAAAAGATGAGTCTGGAGTAGCGTTCTATAAATCCCTCAGGCAATTAGGCACATCAATCCCTGTTCTCATGCTTGGAGAAGGGGAGTTGGATGAATTTATTTTAAAAGATCTATCCACTGATCATTATGATTACCTGATGAAGCCATTTAAGTTTCGTGAGTTGAAAGTTAAAATCAATGCTCTCTTGAAAACAGATGACGATGTTAATGATTTTATTTCTTTCGGTGAATTTCAAATCGATGTAAAGCAACAGCTCCTCATGGTTAGGGACAGAATCCTTCAGCTAGGAAAAATGGAAATGCGGATACTTCTTCTTTTAGCGAGAAAAACAGGGGACGTAGTTTCGCCTCAGAAACTTAAAAAACTCATGGAGAGTGAAGGCAACTTTTATAATATGACGACTTTTTATTATATCAGCCGACTACGAAATAAAATGAAGCAATTTGCTGGCGAGGTTGTTGATATCGTCCTCATTAAAGATCAGGGGTATCAACTTCAATTCAGAGGGTAATTTATGTTCAGGTTTTTACTGGTTATTCTTTTGTGTATAAGTGCTTGTGACTATAGTTCC
>CANFNN010000186.1 GCA_947448095.1 Bacteriovoracaceae bacterium
ATGAGATTCGCCCCTAAGAAAATCCCCTCTTCTAAATCCCTCATCCATAGTTTCACATGCAAGGCCGAGCCCTTGAGAATCATTCCCGGAACCAAGATGAGTTTGATCCCTTGACCAGCAAATTCTTTTTTACAGTTATTTTTTTGCATGAGCTGCAAAGTCCGGTCAACCATCACCCGCACATCAACTCCGGCCTTCGCGCGCTCAATTAAGGCATCAACCAGAGGCTTTGTACTCTCATCACAAGAAAATAGCAGAGCACTCGCCCACAGAGTGGTCTTTGAATTTTTCACTAGACTCACGATGCGCGGAAGAACCTCTTTATCTAAAAAAGGATCAAAGCTATTTCCCGAGGTCAGTTCAGAATTTGAAAGCTGGTCAATCCGCTGATGAAACTCGGGCGTCTCTCTCGCCCCACTCTGTGCATCCACTGCAGTTGGAGTCAGCCAATCAAGTGGGCCAGTAGGAAGCTCATGCATCGGTGGATGATTCAGCCCACCCCAATCAGAAAGAACCGTTTGATCTTGTAAAAAGCGTTTCTCGGAAAATGAATATTTGAGTTTTCTAAAATAGCTTTCTTTAGCATCGAGAAAATTCGCGGCATTTTCAAGCAAAGTAAACTTCGAGGTATCTAATAAAAAAAGGGACTGAATGGATTCAGGCGAAAATAATTTTTCTGGAGTCAGGACTTTATCCTTCAGAACAAAAGACAAATTATTCACAACATCAGGAGCCTCGGGACTAGGATTAAGTATAACGGCCCCTCGAGATTCATCTTGAATCAAGTCACTCGCCTCTTGAAAAGAGAGAACACTAGAATAGGCACCTACGGAAAATAAGCACAGCATAGGCAAAAGGAATAGAGACTTCAGGCAATGGCAAAGCATGTAAGGAACTTGTTGCAAAACTCAAGCCGAACAAGGCCCTCGGAGAGACCCTAGAGAGCATCTGAATCGTCAAAAAATGAAAAAAGTGACAAAGAAATGCACAAATTAAGAGTGAAAAAGCCTCTCGAGAAGCCATTTAATTTCAAATACTTATGACTCGACGGTGAAGAATATTTTTACTCAAGTAAGGACCCTAAGCCTCCGTTAAGACATTATCTAAATAGTGAGGATTTATGTTTAAAGGCGTTAGCTTTATTTTGGGCACTTTCATTTTTGCATCTGTTGCCTGTGCTCAGGCAGCGGAAAAAGAATGCAACAAAACGACGATGCTCGAAAAGAATTTAAGTGAATTAGAAGCTGTGGCATCGAGTGCGGAAGCGTGTCCGGAACTAACCCAGTTTGACTTTGATACTCTTTGCAAGGATGTGTATGAAAGAAAACCTTCTAGCGATGAGAGCGAACTCGCATATAAATATCAAGAAGCCATGTGGAGAATGTCTTGTGCAAAGGAGGGTGTCGATGACTTGGAAACAGCAAGAAAAAAAATTCAAACCATGTGGAATAAAAACAGAGAATCCTTTAGTTGCAACTATTCCGGGGTGACTGTTCCCAAAGGAAATATCACCAAGTTTAGCCTTGAAACAAACTTTCCAAACTTCTTAATTAATGCAGCAAAAGATTACAAACTGGATATGAATTTCAAAGATCCTAGGGATAATAGAACGATCTTAGACTTTGTCAGGGACCAAATAGCTCATATGAAAAAGGCGCCTATTGATATGACTCCAAAAATTCAAGAGTATGAAAGATTATACAATATGCTCCAAGAAAATGGTGCCAAACATTCGAAGGATCTATGAAAAGACTAATCATTATTTTCATTCTCTCAAGCTCAGCAATATTCGCAGACGACAAAGAAAACTGTGATCCTACTTTGCCCCTGAGTGGTCAGAGTATTATGGAGTTAGCGGAAACAAAGTGTCTGGGAGACAATTTATCTAAGTCTGAAATTAGTCGCACTCTTACGAAAGAAAAGGCGACAAAAAAATTCTGTAGAAGTTGTAAAAATCCCTTCATGAGTCTATCTAAAGATGATCGAATTCAACCTTATGCGAAAGCAACCATGAATGAGCTTCAAAAAGAGCTCACCTTCATTTCTGTTGATTTAATGAAAATGCGCTCTTCTTTTTCGATGAATTTTGATTCTGATGCAGCGGTAAAAAGTTGTAACTTTAAAAATCTAAATCCACCCACTTGTTTACATGGCAAAGACGAGATGAAAAACTTCAGGGGTGAGATCGATAAAATTCAAAACACCATGGCAACAGAACTCGCAAGCCTATTATCCGAAAAACCTATTTTAGAAGATGGCTTTTTCAGAAGAACAAATTACAATTCCTGCAATATTAAAGACAATGATATTCTCTTTGCAGAAATGCGTTACAATGAATCCCTGTTAACCCCAGACATTATCAAGGCTCTGAAAGAGTTAGATCTCAAGAAAGGTCTAACGCTCAAAGGCTCAGTTGATGAAAAATCCAAAACTAGTTTAGCTCTGTCCGAGAGTATAGAGAATCTGTCCCGCCACCCAATTTTCAAAGAATTATTTAATGATCCAATAAAACTTAAAACTTTTTTGGCGCAAATTGAGCCATCTGATAATAACGAAAAAATAATTGATAAACTTTATAAATCAGAAACCGCTAATGAGATGGGGAAAAAGATTTCTGACCGCTGCAAAGAAACTTTTCAAACTACGGCTCGTATTCTAGAAAAAATCTATTGTGATAAAAAATCGCCCTATGTTGCCACAAATCTAGCTTCGATGGAGCTTGTCAACGGTAAAGAGTTCGAAAAGTTGTCTGATCATGAAGCCGAGGAGTCAATACAGAGACACTGCTCCAGACTTAATAGTGATTCCCAAAACGAAGCAATCCCACTCACTAAGTTTGATGAAGTTTTACAAATTAATTCCAAAAACAATCAGGCACTAGCCACACTCCCTGTTGAAAGTTTTAAGTTTGCGGCCTATGACTCCCTAATGGGAAATCAGGCTATCGCGACATGCAACGCCATCAAAGACAAATCTCTGTGTAAAAAAGAGCCAGCAGGTGAAGGATGCCAAATGGCAAAATTCTTAGAACAATCTCACAAAGATAAACACTACAAAGAATTAGCAAACTCATCCAATTCAAATATAAATGCAATCCTGCGCTCACTCCTAGATCAAGGTTTGCCTCAAAAAGACGGGAAAGTCGATCAAGCTGCAGTAACACTTTTGCAAACTGCAGGAATCCTCACAGGGGGAAATCCACAGTCTCAAAATCCTGCTCCAAGAGACGCCGGCTCTTTCTTCAAAACCGTGAGTAATGAAAACAGTGGAACAACTCCATCTCCCACTCCTCAATCTCAAACAAAAACGACTCAGGCCCCTGCTCCTCAGTTCAGCCCAACTTCAAATGCAACAGCTGCAGTAAAAGAATCTGAAAAAGATGATTCTTCTAACTCATCAAAAACAACGGTTCCTAGTATTTCAGAGGGCACGAAGCAAGCGACGAATAAATTTAGTAACCTCTCAGACTCCGAACAACAAGACCTCCTAGACCGACTCAAGCCGAAGGCAAAAAATAAAGGAGCTAAGACTCAAGGTATGAATTCAGCTTCTAGTCAAAGTGATGATTCATCTTTTGCTAATGGCCCAACAAATGGCTTCAATGCCAACACTCCAATCAACCAAGATGATTCCCTTGCCAATACTGCGGCCCGAATTCCAAGTGTTCAAAACAACTTTCAAGCCTCTTCTGGAACTCAAGCAAAACTTGATTCAAAAGTTGTGAGAAAAGATGCCTCAATCAACGACGCAAAACTTTCTGCGCTTCAAAATCGTGGTCCGGCCAGTGACCCAGTCAAAGACACAACGATTGCTTTATCAAAAACTGAATCAGGCCTGAATAAAATTGAAATCAAGGTCCCGGATGAATCGATCCTGGATAAAAAGACTCCTGATCTTGAAGCAAAAATTCAGGATTACTTGGATAAATCTGCCTCAAGCCTCTTAGGAGCGAAAAAAGGTGAAGCCTTCATCGTGAAGTTAGGAAAATACGACATCAAAGTGGCGATCAATGACTATGGTGTGTACGTCGCAAGCTGTAAGGACGCCACACTTCATCCTGAATACCTCGCCTTTCTTTCAAGATACTTCACCGGATACAAGGAGCGCGTAAGCACTCGCCTGTCGATGGAAAACATCATTTCGAAAGAACAGAAGAAGACGAACTAGATTTTTGACCTGCTTTCTTTTAAGAGGGTTCTTTTTTCAAGAATTGGGCCCTCTAACCCTTTAAAATCTTGATCGCTGCCTTATTTTAAAAATAGAAATTCCTCTTCTCAAATCCTCACCTTTTTGGTCTTATTGCCTTTTCACTACCTAAGGATCAGCATGTACCGCAAGGCACTTTTCTCACTTACTGTTCTCTTCTTCATGATGGGGTTCATAACTTGTCTTAATGACATTTTAGTCCCTTTCTTAAAGCAAGTTTTCGAACTTTCTTATACTCAAGCTTCCCTTATCCAATTTTGCTTTTTTGGGGCCTATGGCCTCACAGCTATCCCCGCTTCAAAACTTATTCAAAAAGTGGGCTATCAGCGCGGAATGGTGATTGGCTTTATCGTTACGGCCGTTGGCTGTTTACTCTTTTTCCCGGCCGTGTCTTTTCATAAATACAGCTTATTTCTTGGCGCATTTTTTGTTCTGGCCACTGGTGTGGTTCTGTTACAAGTTGCCGCCAATCCTTACGTTTCTATCTTGGGTCCAGCGGAAACAGCTTCTTCACGCTTAACCATGACTCAAGCTTTCAATTCATTCGGAACTTTCCTTGCTCCATTTTTTGGATCAATCCTAATTTTATCGACTCTCCAAAATTCGATGAATTCTGAAGCGGTGAAATACCCTTACCTCTTCATTGCTGTTGTTCTAGTCATCATTGCTTTTGTTTTAGGCCGGATGAAGTTTCCTGAGATTGCTCAAGCTTCAGCTGAAGAAGAAAAGTCATGGGGTCATATTTTAAAGCAGCCGAACCTTTTACTCGGGATGCTCGGTATCTTTGTTTACGTGGGTGCAGAAGTGGCGATTGGAAGCTTCTTAGTCAATTACGTGATGGAAAACGTGGCGATGCCTGAGACAGCGGCCGCAACTTATATTGCGTTTTACTGGGGTGGAGCGATGGTAGGAAGATTCCTTGGAATCTATACTCTTAAACTTTTCTCACCAGGAAAAGTGCTAGTTCTTCACAGTGCCTTAGCGATTACTTTCATTATTCTTTCCATCAACTCGACTGGCATGCTGGCCGTGTACCTTATGATTGCCGTGGGTCTGTGTAACTCAATCATGTTCCCAACGATCTTTACGCTCGCACTTAAGGGGCTTGAAACATCTGCGGAAAAGGCTTCAGGACTATTGGCGACATCGATCTTAGGTGGAGCGATTATTCCACTCTTTACCGGTTGGATGGCCGATAACAGTGGACTGCGTACGGCATTTATCCTGCTGGCCGTTTGTTATGCTTACATTGCTTTTTATGGATTTAAATCGAGAAAATAGATTTTTCTGCGAAGAGTTTTAAAGGACTTTCCACTTAAAACTCTTCGTGGCCTTGTTCCCTACCACATCCTCAACCATGACTTCAATTTGGTGCACACCGGCCGGTAAGTTGAAAGACCCTCGAGGATTCTCCAGACTAAAATTCAAGTTGAAGTAAAACTTTCGGCAAGAATAATCGCCGCAAGTTCCCTTCATATAAAAATCATCAATGAAATCGACGTCATTTTTCCCTGAAGGAATATTCACAAAGGTCCACATGACTTTTTCTTCATCGTTATCTAAGCGGTAAGAAATCTTGTGCGGAGGAAGAATAAACTTTTTATGCATCACGAGATCACTGGCCTCAACAAACAGCGCATGCTCCCCTTGAACCTCAGTGCCATCGATGGGTTTATGATTTTTAGCAAGACCGATTTTACTAATCACTGGTGCCTGAGTATCAGTCAATGGGTCCATCATCAAAAAGGGATTAATGTAGCGGCCATCGGCACCGACAACTAATAAATGCAGATGGTGATAAACCTCTCCAAAACTTGAAATGGGCCAATGGACAACATTTCCAATCAAAGTGCCTTCAGTTATTTTTTCTCCTGAA
>CANFNN010000187.1 GCA_947448095.1 Bacteriovoracaceae bacterium
AACATGAGTGGCTGACACTGAAGCTCGCCTTTTTTACATATTCCCGTCTGATAATCAGAGTTGCTTCGCACGGGATTTTGGCAAAATCGCTTAGAGCCACTTTTGGTAAGTGAGCTAGGCCATCCCCCAAAGAAACAATCATAATTTCCAGCTGCAATCGCCTCTGAAAAAAATGAGAATTTAAAAACGACTTCACGCTGTTCTCTAGTCATCAGATAGTCAGGATTTTTTTCCTCAATATTTTGGATAAAAGTTTTAAGATCCCTTACCCATTGCGAGCGAGCTTGAAAGTCACTCTCCACCGAGGCCTCAATTTGCAAGGCCAAGACAAACAGAAAGAGCACGAATAGGTGTTTAAACATAGATTTCCTTGTGACTACCTATCGGCGAATGCCTGACAAAACTGGACAACTATATTAAGAAGGTCTTTTTATTGTTCTAAACTATTGGAATAACTGGATTTTCTTACCGTGTAACTTTTTCCTAAGAGCTGAAAATTGCTGGGTTTAACGCGACGCCCAAGGTACAACTGACATACTCATTTTTTAATTTTCAGGAGGTCTCCTTTGAAAAGGTATTTCGCTTTAATCACACTCGCGCTTTTGACAACACCAGTGTTTGCGCAAGTCGTAGATGAAGAGCCATGTGATCCCTCAGTCGAGGAATGCACCACTGAAACTCCAGCAACAGAATCTGAAGCTTATCGAAATATTTATCCCTTTAAGCCAATGGCAACTAAAGATATCCAATCTCGGGTCACGCGTTTGTCTGAAAATGAAAACTTTATTTGGGATTTAAGAGAAATGACCAAACGTGGTCTAACGAAAGCGAATACAAAAGTTCAACCATGGGGCGGATCTTTTTGGCCACTACTTCAAGGTCAAATAGCGAATCCTTATCAGGATAAAAACTTTTCTATTCTCCACGGAGCCTTGAGTGGTCTAGAAGTTACTTCATGGAAATATAATGCCAACAAATTTGAAAAACGCAAAGAAAAGCTTCTCCCTAAAATTTATGAGCTAGATGAAAAGCAACTCGCGGAACTTGCCCCGTCTGAAAAATATGACATTCTTCTTGGTGATACATCATTTGATCTCACTAACCGTGTTTGGACAAACGCCACAACATGGGCAGCGAAAAAGAAATGGGGTTACTTAAGTTCAATTGATCTTCCTGCTGGATACCGTATTCCTAAGGCCTCAAGCTTTCTAGCGCTGTGGGAAGGGATTTGTCACGGTTGGGCAGTTGCTGCTGGTCACTATGATCGTCCGGAAAAAACAGTTTGGGTGACTCTTCCTAATAAAAAGAAAATGCCTTTTTATCCAAATGATTTAAAGGCACTCATCTCACTTATGTGGGCAAACTCTACAGTTCAGGATGCTGTGATTAGTGAAGGTCTTCGTTGTAATCGTAAATCACCTAAAAAAGATGAGCATGGCCGTTTTATCGATACCCAATTGGATAAAGGGGACACTAACCTTCTTCCACGTTGTGCTGACGTTCATCCGGCCGTTTACCACGCAAGTATTGTCAATATCCTCGGTATCGAAGGAAGAAGCTTTGTGGTTGATAGGCACGCTAAGGCATCCGTGTCTAACCAACCAGTCTCAGGTTATGAATACACTTACTTTAATCCAGATTCAGGCAAAGAAGGATCTCTGGAAGAGACAGCGATCTCGGTTGCGAACTATGCTAAAGATCCTTTCAAAGATGCTCGTAACAGTGAGACAAAGTTCATTGTCGGTGTTGCCATGACCTTAAAGTACATCGATTGGGAAGATCCAATAATGCATGAAACGAACTACCCTTCTGATGATAAAGTTTCTGACTTTAAATTTAACTACGACCTTGAATTAGATGCGAACTATAAAATCGTTGGCGGTCAGTGGCGTGTGAAAAAGAATGGTAACTCACGATTCTTGATCAACAATGAGACAAATCAGCCTGATTTCTTTTGGGTAGTTCCAAGAGATTATAAAAAGTATTTCCAACAAATACCTGGTCTTCCAACTTGGGACTTTGCGAAATCAACACTTCCTCCGAAAGAATTTAAAGCTGCTGCTCAAAATGCCCACAGCTTCATCTATCAAGAAACAAGAGAGTTTGGTTTTGATCACAAGTGCCCTGTGCTTCCGCTCAAAGGGACTGATGGGGAAGTGAAAAATGTGAACTGTGAGTTTAAATACCCACGTCCACAGCCTTTGATTAACGTCATTGATAAATTATTAGAAGAATCTCGTAAATAATCAGAGGACGATATGAAAAAGTTAGCTCTCTCAATGGTCTTATTAAGTACTGCGGCTTTTGCCACGATGAGACCAATCCCTGAGGATGAACAGATAACACCTCTTCTTCAGGGCAAAAGAGAGATTACTTCACTTGTAGATCTTGAAAAGATGGGACTGAATTCTGGTGAGACAGGGCTTGACCTTTGGTCAGGCTCTTACTGGCCTCAGTACCAGGGTTCGCTGGGAGTGCGATACCGCGATCCTTCGTTTATGAGTCTCATGAGTAGTCATGAGCAGTATGATAAATTTAAAGAACTAGAAGAAAAGACTCCCGCCTATACTTATATGGGAAAAGAGAATCTTCTCTCGCCAGCAGAAAAATATGACCTGATCGTTGGTGATGATTCTATGTCTCTCACTAAATATGCCTGGGGTCTGGGAGAAAAGAATCAGACTTTGGGTAAAGTGCCTACGTGGCGCGGAATTTGTGATGGCTGGTCTTCTGCTGCTCAAATGATGCCAAGGCCTGCGAAATCCGTTACTCTCTCAACTCCTCAGGGTCGCCCCATCACTTTTTTTCCAGAAGATATTAAAGCACTCGGATCTCTCCTTTATGCCAGAGCTCAAAAGAACGTGATCTTCCTCGGCAGACGCTGTTATCCAGTCGTAGGAGTTTTCACTGGTGGATGTGATGCCACAAACCCAGGAGCTTTACATAAGGCCTTGGCCAACAGAATTGGTGTGCAAAAGAAAACATTCAATGCCGATATTTCAACGAGTGCTCAGGTCTGGAATTATCCAGTTAAGAGCTATAAATTTACCTACTACAATGTCTTTAATGATGAAGAGTCAGGCGACTTTAGAAAAGTCTACGAAGTGTTTGAAAAGAAACACCGCTTTATTAAATCCGGCCGCCGTCACGAGAACACCTATGCCATTATTGGTGTAAGAGCAGAAGTAGTCTATGCCGACATGAGAGATGCTAACCGTCTAGAGACTGATGCCAAGGCGCAGGACGTGTCGTTAGTGAAAACTTACCTGTATGATCTAGAAGTAGACCGCAATTTTAAAATTCTTGGTGGTGAGTGGTATAGCGGAGCGCCGGATTTCATTTGGGCGCCGAACGATCTTAAATACCCTCTGACAGATGGCGAATTAAAGGCAAAACCCGTCACTCCAGAGCAAATTAAAAATGCGGCTCAAGTTTCTTCAAAAGCTGGTCAGCCGCTGTCGTTGATTGTAGAAAAATTATTTGAACAATCAAAAGCGATTTAGCTGAATGAAATTGATCTTTCTTCTTTCAATATTTTTAACTAATGCTTGGGCCAAACCTCTGGTACTCATTAGTTATTTTGATCCCTTCAATCATGCAGCCTTTAATAATTCTCAAGTCGTGGCCCAAGCACTCATGACAAGGCTCAATACTGAGAATTCAAGTGTCGAAGTTAAATTATGCTCACTGAATACGATCTATGACAAAGGCTTTGCTCAGACCGAAGATTGTTTAAAGGCCTTGACTGAGCGGCCAGTTTTAGTCATCGCTCTGGGTGAATCGACCTGCCAGCTAAAAGTAGAAACCATGATGAGAAATAATGATAAAAGTCATGGCCCAGACAATGCCGGAAATGAAAGACGAAATACCAGAATTGTTCAAGAAGGACCTGACGTTCTTGGGATGCGCTACCCACTGCCCGAAATGTACTGTGCCTTGTCGCCGGACGAAAGAAGTCAGATTGATGTTTCCAATAATGCGGGTGGATTTGTTTGCAACAACACTGGCTATCAGATGAGTTATCACTACGCTGATATTCAGTATGGATTTATTCATGTGCCGGCCAATAGTTGTGCCAATTTGAAGACCAAGACAGATCTCGCAATTTCATCCCTTGAAAAAATGATTATTCAAGGGGTGAATTATCTGAACTCTGACAATGGGGACCAAGATCTGCCTCACTCCACGAATGAAGTCCGTCTTGCGACTAAAAAAGATCAAGTCAAAAATCTTCGAAAGCTTTATGAAAATAAAGATGCCTGCCTAAAAGAATATCTCAACAGAGCAAAAAATGAAAACGAACGCGGGTTCTTTTCGGGCCTAATGAATTAAGAGAATTGATCAATCAGCTCCCGGCCTAGATGAAGTCCCAGACTATACCCATTTTTATAAAAGCCTCCAATCCTAGCACTATTGCGATCTATAGAAATGTAAGGTGAGCGCTTCGGTCCCTTTTCTCTGATTCCGGTTAAAATATTGCCAGAATCAATGGGAGGAAGTTTCAATTCCAGTCTCTGCGATAATCGGGAGTAAATTTCTTTTAAATCCTGCATGGGTGGGATTTCATGCGAATCATTTTGGCTCGAAGACCCAATGAGCAGAGTTTTCGAAAGTGCATGGTAAACTAAATTATCACTTTCTAACGTCAAAGAAAACGACTCTGACCCAAAATCAGTTTTGAGAAACTCAAAGTATGATCCCTGAACAGGCTTAGCAGCTTGTGTAGGGCCCCAGTACTGATTATAAAAACCTCCAGCAAAAATAACTTTATCAAAACGATTTGAAACTCCATTTTGAGTAGTGAGCTCAAAGTCTGATCCAGAATCGTTTAGGTTAGTCACAAATTCATTTCTGACAACGATAGGCAATTGGGCCGCTTCATCCAATAGCCATTTAAGATAGGTGCTGGTCTCAATCATGAAGGCTGGATCAGTGGCCAGATAAGTTTCATCTCTGAGGTTAAATGAGGCGGTAGCCTTGCAAGAAGTGCCGTGAGGATAGCGTTGTTTAAACTGATCAAGCTTGGTGATGGCTCCGGTATATTGAGTGATGGGAAAAACACCTAGCGGACGATCTTCTTCCACATGTTGAGCGAAAGTTTGAAAAGCTGCCAGAAGTAAATCACCCAAATCGGAGTGACCAGCAGAAACTCCTCTCGGAGCCACAATCGCAGTTGACCGAAGCGAGCAAGTGCGAGCGAAACTATCAGAGTCAAAAAGTGTGATATTTGAGAAGATATTTTTTCTCTTGGCAAGTGTATAAATCAGACTTCGGCCTGCTATACCACCCCCAATAATGGCGAGAGTTGTCAATTTCAATCCTTATTGTTTATTTCACTCTTATTTTCCCACAATTTCTTGCCAATTTCTACACTTGCTCGTTAACCTAATCGTCCCATTATAAAGATATTTCGAAGGATTTTTAAGCATGGCCCCACAGATCTTAGACCCACAAGCAATGATCTTTTCTACCACTAAATTGGGATTGCCCCCGAACAAAGTTCTGGCAACGTGCAAACTCTTATTTGAAGAAGAGTGCACCATTCCCTTCATTGCCCGATACCGTAAAGAAGTCACCGGTAACTTGGATGAAGTCCAAATTCGGGATATTCAGGATTCTTATAATGAATTCGTCGAAACTGAAAAACGCCGTGCCTTTATTTTAGACGCCATCAAAAAGATGGAAGCTCTTACTCCAGAACTGGAAAGACAAATTAAAGTCGCCTCCACTCTGAATCAATTAGAAGATATCTACGCTCCTTATAAATCGAAGAAAAAAACTAAGGCCATGATCGCTAAAGATAATGGTCTTGAACCATTGTCGGATATGATCCTGAGTGGAGATAAAGATATCCGGACACTGGTTGCAGAAATTAACGAGAAGTTTGTGAAACCGATGGAAGGAAAAGTCAAAGATGTTCAAGACGCCATCAACGGTGCCTGCGATATCCTGATGGAAACGTTCTCACATAAACTTGAACTTAAAGAAAGAATCCGTCAGACGTTTTGGGAAA
>CANFNN010000188.1 GCA_947448095.1 Bacteriovoracaceae bacterium
AAACCAAACTGCGGCCGATTATCTACCGCTATTTGGGGATGCTTGCGTTCATCGAGGGAAAATTTGATAAATCGTATGAATATCTAGGCAGCAAAGAGCTCCAAGCGAGTGGACACTTCTCGAAGATCTGTACCTTGAAAGTACTTAACCAAATAGTACTGAGTAAGATAAATAATTTAGCTGATGAATGGGAACGTTGCCAGCTGGAAAACTTCGCCCATTTTAACGCTGGAAATTTCGTTTGGATTGAAACCTTGGTCCAATTAAAACTGAAACCAAGCGTAGGACTGACTAAAAAACCGTTTAAACGAATTAAATTGTCTTCCTTGAATAACGATCAGCTCAAAATTTTTCTTAAGCTTGCGATCTATCTTAATCAAGAAGCATTAATTGAACCTCAGCTTGCGGAGCTCGATTTGTTGCAACTTGAGGATACTGAAACAAGAGAATTAATGGGTCAGATTTATTTTCGGATGGGCTCGCTTGCTAAATCATACCGCTACATTGAAGATCTGAGTTCACCCAATGCGGAAAACATAAAAGGCAACTTGTACATATTGCGAACAAAATATGAGCTCGCCTACGCCCAATTTAAACTCGCCTTAGAGAAAAAACAAAACTCTCAAAACGCGATGGAAAGAATTCTGCCTTTGGCCTGGCTGCTGGGAGACTGGGAAGAAGGTGCGAAAATTGCAGAAAGAGTTATTGCCTCACCACAGACCCAAATAAACAAAATGACCCTGGTAGCAGCTTTTCTGGCCCAAAAGGGGGATTTTCCTAAGGCCAAAGAAGTCCTGGAAACCATCGTTTCAAGATCACGCAGAGGTGCTGAAATTGATGTCACTCAACTCCACAGTTTTACAGCACTTATGCAAAATGATCAGCATGCCACAAAAAAGCAGGCCGCATTAAGTTGTTCTCAGTTTGACATGATCAATTGCTGGCTTAGTATTCAAATGGACCAATGGGATTCATTTCCTCTCACAATTAGACGACCAGATAAAATTGCTGTGAAAAAAAACTGGGAGAAGCTGACAGAGGAAGATCAAAACGAACCAATAAAAGAAACCGTTTATGTTAACCAACAAGATATTGAAGAACTAGATGATAAGTTAATTAAATTAATTCCCAATGAACGTTAAAATCATCATCATTCATGGCCTGAATAATAATCAAGAAGGCTTTATTCCACTTTCAAAAGCCCTCAACCTTATGGGTTATGAAACTGAAATTATCTCTTTGCCAGGGCATGGGACAAACCGACACGAATGTAGGGATGCCGGTGAAGCAATGAAAACATTTGATCTTAGAATGAAAAAAGTGATTAAAGATCCTTATTCAGTGATTGCCTTTTCTCAAGGCGCACTTTACCTCCAATTATGGCTGGAAACGAATCCCTCTCCGCTACCCAAGGCCCAAATCCTGTTGTCACCAGCCTTGTTTATCCGTCGATTCAATCTTCTTAGTAAGCTTATGTCAGCATTGCCTTGGTTTATGTTTATCATCAGCCAGACGCCCAAAAATTTAAGAAGGTATAATTATCTCTTTATCTGGGAGTACAGAAATTTATTTCAAAAGGCAAAACAGTACGAAACTTCCAACAAACCCATGAAGATTCCCTCTCTGATTTTGATCGACCCTAAAGATGAGGTAGTGGATGCACAAAGATTGAAAGAGGAATTGGCCAGAATGAATTCGGTTGTCCATTTTGAATATCTGGAACGACCCTACTTAAAGGGTCGGCGTCCCGGGAAACACCATATCTTGTTCAATCCAGAATACTTCACGGCCAAGGATTGGAAGTCACTTATTGAGCGAATTGACGACTTTTTGAAAAAAACTACCCCTGAGGTTTAAATTCTTTTCCATCGAAGTGAAAAATCACTTCTTTGTCCTCGTATTTCGTTTTGAGGTTTACAGGTCTTCTCCAGATCGCAAACAAATTCCGAAGAGTTTCATTGGCAAAATTCACATCAAGGTCAATGCCATAATGAACGTGATTAAGCAAAAGCTCTTTGCGATTCATATAATTCCCATCCTCGACTTCGATGATAGGCTGACCAAAGTTAGTCAGTTGTGAGAGAAGTTTTTGCTTGATGGCATTAAAATCTTTGGTATCAATTTCAAAGCGACCAGAGCGAGCATTGTATTTATAGGTAAACAGTTGCTGTCTTTCACAAAAATCAGGAGTTAAAAATTCATCAATGAAAGAAATATCATTGTGAGATTTACGAACCTCAAAAATTTTCTCTCTACCCTTGCCAAGCTTTGTATCCCATTCAATTTTATCTTTCATGCTGGGACATTCATTATAATCTTTACCAAACATGCCTCGGTTCCAGCGGTACTCAATGTCTCGCATAAGCTCAATACCTACTTTATAGGGATTAATATTTTGCTTGCTCATGTGCATGACACCGGCGTGTTTATCGGCGAAATCGATGATCTCAGAGGCATCCAGGGCTCTTTGAGTCATGATGGTTGAGTGCCAGTAACTGGCCCAGCCCTCATTCATAATTTTAGTCATACGTTGCGGAAGAAAATAGTAGGCTTCCTCGCGCAAGATTCCAATAATGTCAGCTTGCCATCCTTCGATGGGAGCGTTTTGTATAAGATAGCCAAGAACGTCTTTGGTGCTTACATGCCTTCTCTCAGCAGAAACTGCTTCATCCACCTCTTCTTTAGGTTCGTCTTTTTTTGTCGCACGAGCTTTGGTGCGCATAAAAGATTTAAGAGCGGCAGACCGATCGTCATTGAGATAGCCATCATCTTCAGACTCGACTTTTTCCTGATCAACTAATTCTTTACGACTGCGCTTAAGAGCAGATGTTTCAAAAAGTTCGTTAATATCTAAAAGATTTTCAAGCGAAAGGACTTTATCAATAAAGCTCTCAACGGCGTCAGCGCCGTAACGGTCCATATAACGGCGAATTTTTGTGCCATGATTGGCCATAACATCCATCATGTTTCGATTGGTGTGACTAAACCAGGCATTGTTTTTGAAAAAATCATTGTGAGCATAAACGTGGGCCATCACAATTTTTTGATCGACCCAGTTATTGGCCTGAAGAAGGTAGGCATAACAAGGATTTGTATTGATCACCATTTCGTAGATTTTTTGTAAACCATAGGCATAGCCTTTGGAGAGCTGATCATAATCCATGCCGAATTTCCAATGCGGATAACGGGTAGGAAAACCACCTTGGGCGGCCAAAATATTGATTGTATCGTAGTCACAGACTTCAAATACTTGTGGAAAAAAATCTAGACCATAATCAATGGCATATTTTTCAATCTGATTTTTTAGAGCAAGTAACTCACCCGAAATTGGCTTGGTTCGGATCATCTATTTCCCCTTACCTAGGAAGTCTTTAATAGAATCCAGGATTCCTTCTTTATTTTTAATCTTACTCAAAGTCAGGTTCTCATTTTGGGAACCATATTTCGCAGTCAGATCTTTATAAAACTGACCCGACCCATAACGACTTTCAACTTGCCCATAACAAAAAACGTTGGAGGCGGGAAAAATGTGGTTATCCAAAAGATCTAGACATAACTTAGTGTCATCGGCTGACCAGTTATCACCATCTGAAAAATGGAACGGATAGATATTCCATTCGTTAGGATTATAATCCTTATCAATTATTTCTTTGCACAAATTGTAAGCAGAAGAAATAAGTGTTCCCCCACTCTCACGAGTACGGAAAAACGTATGCTCATCAACTTCTTTGGCCGTGGCATCGTGAATGATGTAGCGAATTTCAATATCTTTATACTGGGACTTAAGCCAAAGATTGATCCAAAAAGACTCTGTTCTCACAATTTCTTTTTGTTCATCACCCATCGAACCCGAAACATCCATCATATAAATGACGACTGCTGCATTTTGCATTTCGACTTTCGTATCCGAAGCGCGGTAGCGAAAATCTCGTCTAATAGGCACAACTGTTGGATTTTCAGGATCGTAGGAATCACTAGAAATTTGACGTTTAAGCGCCTGCTTATAGGTCCTTCTCAAGTGACGAAGAGAATCAGGTCCAGTTGTTCCAATATTGGTATAACGATTCACAACTGATTTGAGAGATTTTTTGCCTTTAGGCTCGATATTGGGGAGCTCAAGCTCATCACCCAAAATGCGGGCAAGCTCTTCGAGCGATAATTCAACTTCTAATTCTTTATTACCCTCACCCTCACCGGTCTCACCCTGACCAGGCTGGCCATTAGGATCCTGCTGACCATCAACTGGATCACCTGGCTTGCCTTGACCTTGCCCCATACCACCTTGAGATTTATCGCCAAATTTAAAGCGAGGAATATCAATACTAGGCATAGGTACCGTGAACTTATCAGTCCCTTTAGGAATAATCTGGGATCCGTGAGAAACATACTTTCGTAAGTTATCACGGATTTTCCCCTTAACTATTTTTCTAAAGCGCGCATGATCACGTTTAATTGGATGATCCACTCACAAACCCCTTATGACTTAATTGAGTCACCTTTGGCGAAAATACTGGCCACAAAATTCAGAGCATCGGTGGCACAAATATCACAGTAACCAAAGTTTTTAATCAAGCGACTCTTCACCACTTCGATTTTTTCCTGTGTTTGTTTATCAACCACATTGGAAATAATCGTTGTGAGCTTAATCGTGTCACGTTGATCTTCAAAAAGTTTTAATTCAAGAGCGCGGTGAAGACGCTCATTCATTTTATAATCGAACTGCTTTCCTTCAATAGCGAGAGCACCGATATAGTTCATAAGCTCACGTCGAAAATCATCTTTGCGTGACTCAGGAATGTCGATTTTTTCTTCAATCGCTCGCATAAAGCGCTCATCAGCTTCTTCAAGTTTATTAGAGTATTTATTTCTAATTTTTTCTTTCTGAGTGTACGCCTTAACGTTATCAACATAGTTGGCACACAAAGTCTGAATGGCAGATTCATCAACAGAGATAGCTTTTTGTACGTCATTTTTGACGATATCTTCATACTCTTGGCGACAGACAGCTAGCATTTCACGGTACTGATCCAGTTGGTCCGGAGAATTCACGAGTGCATGATGCTTAAGTCCTGATTCAAGTTCGTTGAAAACCATGAAAGGATTTAAACAACCCACATGACCATTTTTAACCAAGGCATTTGATATTTTATCCTGAATATAGCGAGGAGAAATCCCCTCAAGACCTTCACGAACGGCTTCTTTACGAAGCTCTTTAACGTTGTCTTCGTTATAGCCAGGAAGAGTTTTTCCGTTATACAGCTTCAATTTCTGAAGCTTAGTGAGGTCAGATTTTTTTGGCTCTTCAAGACGAGTGAGAATCGCCCAAGTTGAGGCCATTTCAATCGTATGAGGCGCGATATGAATATTAGGAATAGTCTCTTTATTATAGTCTTTACGGTAGATTCTCACTTCCTGATCCAGACGAGTAATATAAGGGACATCAATTTTCACTGTACGGTCACGAAGAGCTTCCATAAATTCATTCGACTGAAGCTTACGGTACTCTGGCTCGTTGGTGTGGCCCAAGATCACGAGATCAATGTTAGTTTGAGCAAACTTTTTAGGCTTAATAGATTGCTCTTGAGAGGCTCCCAAAAGATCATACAAGAAAGCCACGTCTAGTTTAAGCATCTCGATAAATTCAACAATACCACGGTTAGCAATGTTGAACTCACCATCGAAGTTAAAAGCACGAGGATCTGAGTCAGATCCATAAATGGCAATCTTACGATAGTTAATGTCACCAGTTAATTCAGTTGAATCTTGGTTCTTTTCATCTTTTGGCTGGAAAGTACCAATCCCGCGACGATCTTTCTCAGAAAGAATGAGGCGCTTAACTCTCAGGTGCTTCATCACCTTATTCCAGTCACCATTGTATTTAAGCATGAACTCATTAAGAATGAATCGGCATGCAGGGTTGACTTCCCCTTTAATTTTTACTTTATAAGGAGATTTGTTAACCTTAGCGAGTTCAGCAAGAAATAAATCACGCACTTCTAGTG
>CANFNN010000189.1 GCA_947448095.1 Bacteriovoracaceae bacterium
CTGAATAGATAGTGCTTAATTCAGTTAATAGAACCGCAAAAGACCATCCATCACAAATAATATGATGACCCGTAATAATAAAAACAAAGTTTTCGGGTGCTAGTTGTACCAAAGTTCCAAAAAAACATGGGCCATTTACCAAATCGATTTTATTCGTAACTTGAGATTCTTTCAGTTCTTGAAGATCTTTTTGAGCATTTGAATTTTCAGACCAGTTTAAAACACGAAGAGGTCTTGGCATGAATTCTTGGATCAGGAAAAATTTCCCATCCGAAGAAAAAACGGATCTTAAAGCATCATGGCGTTTAAGGATTTCTTGAAAAGCGAGATTAAGTATCTCAGCATTCACAACCCCATGCATCTCCAGGGCAAGAGATTCGTTATAACAAAGTGACGCTTCTTTATCTAACGCCAAAGTGGCCCATATTTCTCGCTGAGCTTCAGTTGTAGCAATAGCTGTAGAGATAGGCCCTGAACTAAATGGGTTGTACTGAACCTTTTTTAAAGATTTGCTATCAAGCTTTGGAGGCTGCACCACTTAATTCTCAATCAGAAAATATTCACCAGGTCTCATTGGATCCTCTTTGAACCAAGCAGGATTGCCTTTTTCATCACGCCCAAGTCTGGCTCCAGGAAAAGGTGCATTCTTTTGATCGAAAATAGCAGGATGCTTTATCTTAATCGGTAAAGAACCCGGAATTAATCCCATCGCCTGCATCGAGGCAATACCATTTTTGATGTTAGTAAGAACTGTTTCAAGTTCTAAATCAGTATGAGCAAGATTTATAAACCAAGGGAATCCGTCATAGACGTGAACTCCATTATAGCGAAGAATGGCAAACAGAAGCTCTCCACCTGCCACATCCGAAACCCACTTAGGCTTCATTAAAGTTCCAAAGTTATGCATTTCAAAGGGAACCTTCGCATCCTTACAGAAAGTATTAATTTCGGAAGCAAACCGAGAAGCTTTTTGATTGAGATCAGCTAGCATTTTTACGCCGCCGTCTCGTATGATTTCTAATGCGCCCTTAGCGGCCGCAAGAGCAAGTGGGTGTCTCACGAAAGTTCCAGCAAAATACGTCACTCCGACAGTTGGTGTTGAATCATCACCAAATTGCCAGTGACCTCCGTCAAGAGCATCCATATATTCAGATTTTCCTGAAATCACACCGATTGGCATTCCACCACCAACAATTTTCCCATAAGTACAAAGGTCGGCACGAATCCCAAAATAACCTTGGGCACCTGCAGGATGAACCCTAAAGCCTGTGATCACTTCATCAAAAATCAAACATGTTTCTGAAGCTGAGGTTATCTTTCTCAATTCTTTTAAGAATTCAACAGGATGAAAATTACAACGACGGCTTTGAACAGGCTCAACAAGAACGGCAGCAACTTCTCCCGCCATTTCTTTTATAATACGAAGAGATTCATCTGTTCCATAATCTAGTACAATCATGTTGGAGACAGCGGCACCATTGATTCCAGGAGCTGCGGGATAGGATTTATCTCTCGCAGTTCGGATAATTACTTCATCGTTAATTCCGTGATATGAACCAGAGAAAACAATTATTTTCTCTCGACCTGTCACTGTTCGAGCGAGTCTCATCGCACCTAGAACGGCTTCTGAGCCCGTATTACAAAAGGCGGCCCGGTCATTTCCAGTCAGCTCACAGATCAATTTACTCACTTCACCAACAAGAGGATGTTGGGGACCGATTTCAATTCCCTCTTCAATTTGTTTGATCACTAGCTGCTTAATTTTCTCATTACCGTTACCAAAGAAGTTTGATCCAAATCCACAAGTCATATCGATGTATTGATTTCCATCAAGGTCCCAGAGTTTTTGCAAATGAGATTTCTCGACCACGATCGGATAAATAATTTCTTTGTTTTCAGGTTTAAACCCTGTCACGACTCGAGGATCAGCGTGATTTTTGCGATTGTCTTGGGTAAACTTCTTAGATTTTTTTGTTTTTTCAGAATATTTCTCAAAAAACGCATGGATCATTTTATTTTGTGCATCAGTTAGTTTCGCTGTTTTCTCAACACTGATTTTTGCAGCGGCTCCGAAAGAATCTTTGGCGGTTTTAATATCTGCCCCACGTACTATCTTCTTTAATTCAGACTGGAGCATTTCTTTTAAAGGCACAATGACCTCTTGCTTTGGAACCGGAATAGAAACTGGAGCTGACGTCACAGCAATAGGAGCGATCGGTTTTGCATTTCTTAGCAAAAGGATTTGCTGATTCATCAGTTCAATTTGACGCTGAATAATTATTTCAACCCCAGTGCCAGACACTTCCGCTGAAGAGGTCTGATATTCAACTTCTGCCTTCAATACGGGTGCAGCTTCCTTAATAGGGGCCTGAGGCTTTTGCTGAACCTGAACTTGCTCGGTCATAACAGGAGCGACTATCGAAGAAGCCATTGGAATAACGATTTCACCAGCGGGAGCACTTAGTAAAACTTTGTCCACGAAGGCATCCGCCAAAAGACTAATCGTTGAATATTCTTCCAGAAGTTGTCTAAAACTGACTTGAATTTTGAGTTCTTTTTTTAATTGGAGTGAAATTTGTGTCAGAAACAATGAGTCCATTCCCATTTCAAGAAATGTCATATCATTGCCGTATTCACCGACATCAATTCCTGAGGATGCTTCAAAAATCTCGACTAAGATTTTACTCAATTGATCTTTCTGAGAATTTTTCATGGGTTGCTCCGACATATTTTTAACTTCAATAATATTAATTTTTGAGTCCAACCAAACTTTATTCTTCTCAAAGACATAAACAGGAGCCTCGGCTCTTTTTTGTTCATCTTTTCGGTAAAGAAGTCTGGCATCTTTGATTTTGTGACCACTCAACCACAGATTTCCAATTGCCCGCAAAACATAGTCTGTTTCTGATATATATGCATCGGCTAATGTAACAATTGCCTTGAAGTTTTTTGAACCGTCATGAGTCGCCTGTTTGCGCGATAAATTAACTAGTGTATTTCTTGGACCAACTTCAAGAAGAACAATGTTGTCCTCGATTAAGATTTTGCTAATAGCTGGCGCAAATGAAACGGTTTTCACAAGATGTTCGGCCCAATAATCAGAGGACGTTAATTCCAAGTCATCTCGTTTTAAAGAAACAGTTGAAAGGATAGATATTTTTGGTTTATTTTTAGTTATCCCGTTAAGAAAATCTTTAAACTCTGCAACAACCGGAATCATCATGCGTGAGTGAAATGCATGAGAGGTCTTCAGCACGACAGATCCAATATTTTGCTCATCTAAAGAAGATTGAAAACGTAGGATTTCAGCTTCTGGCCCCGCCACAACGATGGAAGAAACGCCATTTATAGCAGCAATGTCTACTTCAAAGCCAGAGATCAGTTTCTCGATTTGCTCAAATGTACTGGCGACAGAGATCATCATACCAGGGCTCAGCTTATTCATTAGCTCAGCTCTTTTAGCGATCACTCGAAGACCATCTTCTAAAGAAAAAATACCCGCAAGGGTAGCAGCAACATATTCTCCAATACTGTGGCCAATAAATCCTTTAGGAACGTAACCCATTTCCATAAACATCTTGGCAAGGGCATATTCGATAACGAAAATAGCTGGTTGAGCATAAAATGTATTATTGAGTTTTTCTTTATTGGCCTCGTCAAAAATGATGTCTTTAATTCTGTAGCCCGCGATTTTTTCAAGCAGCAAATTGCATTTATCAAACTCAGCTTGAAAAATCATTGAGGACTCATATAGTCCTTTTCCCATGCAAATATACTGACTTCCTTGACCAGGAAACATCATATGCAAGGCAGTGGGAGTCTTTAATTGCCCAGTACCAGATTTAAGAGGAGAGATTTTTTTCAGATCATCCTTATCAGTCAGGACGAGCATACGGCGATGAGAATATTCCTTTCTTCCTACTTCTAAAGTGAAAGCGATTTTACGCCATTCACGAGCTGATTTATCTTGCAGCATTTGAATCAAATTATTTTCAATTTCTTTAGCAAGAAGTTCACTTTTAGCAGAGATTTTAAATAACGTGGGCTCATTAAAGAGTGAGCCCTTCTTTTCAAAACTCAAATCAACAATCGGTTGAATGTATTGCTCAATCACCACATGGGCATTGGTTCCACCTACGCCAAATGAAGAAACTCCTGCTCGTCTTGGAGAATCGCTATCAAGAAGGACTTTTGAATCAGACGTCACAATAAAAGGAGAATCAGACAGATTTAATAATTTATTCGGTTTCACGAAATTAATAGTTCCAGGGACAATTCCCTTATTCACCACGAGGAGTGCCTTAATCAGACCAGTGACT
This sequence comes from Bacteriovoracaceae bacterium, assembly GCA_947448095.1. Lineage (GTDB taxonomy): Bacteria > Bdellovibrionota > Bacteriovoracia > Bacteriovoracales > Bacteriovoracaceae > Peredibacter. The sequence continues at coordinate 4,320 of CANFNN010000189.1, forward strand.
CCGGCCGCTGCTGTGAGATGTCCTAGGTTAGATTTGACTGAACTTAGGTAACAGAAATTTTTATCTTGAGTCGAAATCTCAAAGGCCTGTCTGAGAGCTTCGACTTCAATAGGATCGCCAACAGGTGTAGCGGTTCCATGGGCTTCTATGTAGGAAATAGTTCGGGGACTAATTTTAGCATCTAAATGGGCTTTGCGAATCGCATCGGCTTGGCCCTTCGTACTTGGCGCTGTAAAACTCATCTTATTAGCGCCGTCGTTGTTGAGACCAATTCCCTTAATCAATCCCAGAATGTTGTCCCCGTCTCTGACGGCATCTTCTAGTCGCTTAAGAACAACAATCCCCGCTCCTTCAGTAAATACGGTACCAGTAGCACTTTCATCAAACGGTCTACATAAACCATCTTGAGATAAGATTCCACCCTCTTGAAAGAGATGGCCTGAATTGGGAGCACCACTTATCGAAATTCCTCCGGCCAAGGCCATGGAGCAATTTCTCAAACGAAGGCTTTTAACGGCTTCAATTATAGCAACGAGGGAGGTCGAGCAGCCTGTATGTAAACTAATCGCTGGACCTGTGAGATTTAATTTATAAGCAACTCTCGTGGCGATATAATCTTTTTCAAGACCAAGCATGACATTAAATTCACCAGCTTGTTTCACCTTATCTGGATGCTGATCCACGAGTCTTCCATATTTGCTATTGCCCATACCAGCAAATATACCGATTGTTTCTTTATGAGAATCAGAATGATAACCAGCAGATTCTAGAGCTTCGACTGAAACTTCAAGAAACTTCCGCTGCTGAGGATCCATTAATTCGGCTTCACGTGGAGTCATTCCGAAAAACTTATAATCAAAAGATTGCTGACCAGGAAGTAATCCCCGAGTCATTAAATAATTGGGATCAGTATAGAGTTCTGCAGAAATTGAGGGATCAATCTCAGAGGGATTAAATTTTTCAATCGAGTTTTTCTGGGCCAAAAGATTCGACCACATTTCTTCAACGTTATGGGCTCCGGGGAATCGTCCCGAGAGACCAATCACTGCGATATCACCACTCACTTGACCTTGGACTTCAGCTTCATCTGAGAACTGGATTGTACTTTCTCCATTGATCACATTAACAATATTTGAGATCGTTGTATTTTGAAAAAAATCAACTACACTCAGCTCTTTTTCAAGGGTCTGATTCATTTCAATTAAGATTCTGATCGCTAAAAGTGAGTTTCCGCCCAAGTCAAAAAAATTGTCATTGATTCCGATATCATCAAGTGCCAGATGCTTTTTCCACAACCTTGAAAGAGAAATCTCAAGATCTGAAGAAGGGGCAACAAATTCAGACATTAGTTCAGGTCTAGATCTCGAGGGCAAAGGAAGAGATTTATAATCGACCTTGCCTGAGGGAGTCAGTGGAAGGACATCAATTTTTACAAAATGAGACGGGATCATGTATTCGGGAAGATCTAAACGTAACTTTTGTCTAAGTGAGGATATATCGAGGGTACCAGTGATGTAAGCGCAAATAGATTTTTCATTTTCTATTTCAATCACTTTTACGACGCCCTGACCGATGCCTGCTTGTTTTTGGAGCACGAGTTCAATTTCGCCTGTTTCAATTCGGTAACCACGAATTTTAACCTGGCCATCTTTTCGACCCAAAAATTGTATTGTTC
>CANFNN010000190.1 GCA_947448095.1 Bacteriovoracaceae bacterium
ACCACTCTGTGAGTTGTGGCAGGAAGTAAATCATTGGTTAAGCGTGAAAGCATATCGCCTGAATCCACAATCAATTGCTTGTCAGTGGTTTTAATCGGAAGCCATTTTCCGTCACGATCCAAAAGCTCTAGACCTGAAGAAGTTGCACCCACCATAACGGTGATAAGATTAATATCTTCGTGAGCAGCAGAGCGAACAGCGTTTTTTGGAGCACGAGCATCAAGGGCCGGGTAATGAATCGGACGAAGAATCGAGTTACCATCTTGAAGCATATTTCTGAAATAAGACTGAGGAAGATCCAGCGCCATTCCAAGAGCATCAAGAATCACAATCGATGTGGTATCAAGAGCATTGTAAAATTTTAAAAATGTATCTTTGAATTCTTTAATTTCAGTTGGCCAGATATTATCGGGGAAGTATTTTTTCATTTCAGGATTAGTGAGTGAATCACGTCCTACATGCCAAAACTCTTTGAGATCTGGGTACGGAGAATTTTTGGCATGCTCAACACCAAAAGCAGTATAACCACGCTGACCGCCGCCCTCTTTACAAACATAGCGTTTTTTTACTTCTTCAGGCTGTTGGAAAAATTCATGAATCAAGTCATAGGCCTTAGTCGTTACAGCATGATCAACCGGGTGATCAACCAAAACGATGAATCCATAATCCTTAAGGCCAGAGAAGAGATTATCCACGAATCGGGTCTTATCCGTATTGGTCCCGTTTAAAAAACTCATTAAGCTAAGTTCAGGTACTTTTCGAATGGCGTCCATGACGGCCCTCCCTATTAAGTTCGTAGTATTATCTAAATAATACTCAGTGACATAGGTAGTCTATGAAAAAAATTAGATAGGGCTTAGCTGATAAATACCATAGAAGTTTTACAGGGAAGTATTAGTTAATCTAATACGTTACTGGCCGAATTCAGACCGAAATTGAGTTTCAAGTGAGCTTGAGGCCCTTTCCCAATCCTTAAGAGACAATTCAAATGTCCCTGGATTTGAGCGAGCGTGAAGTCCTCCCAGCTTACAGGATTCAAAAAGTATGACGTCTTCTTTTTGAGACTCAAGCGATTTATCAAAATCTTCCGCCTTAACCGCCGCATTTCCGGCCCAAAGAGGACGGCGCTGATAGAGCTTATTTTGTAGCCTTACAGGGTAATAGAACTCTTTCATGGCCGGACCAAGGTAGGTCTTTACCGCCTGAACAAAGACTTCTTCTCTTTTATCATCCGTCACAGAGAGGTCAAAATCAGGTGCAGCTTTAGAAAGTGGCTTGAGCTCAAAGGCATCAACCACACCCAAAGAGGATTTTCTAAAAATCACAAAACGCTTCCCACCGGCCGATCCCCCGGATTCTTTAGTCCTACTACACGCGTGAGCAATTTCTTGGGACTCAGGCCCACTAAAATTTTTCGCCATGGCCTGCACGTCAGCTTTGAGCACACCATGTTTTTGGCAACTCGCTGTCAAATTCTCCGCCTGAATAAATTCATCCAGCATCAATCGCTCACTCTCAGATAAAGGAGCATACTCACCGGTGCAGGTCATAGAATCAAGGAGAGCTTTATTTTTCTTACTCAGAGCTCGCCCCTTTTTTAGGGAGTCGGCTTCAAGACTTTTAATAAAATCGGGGGCCGGACAACTCTTTCCGGCGAGCCCATTTTTATAACTTGTAAGGAAGGCATCGGCCTTAAGATCTGGCCGAATCATTTTTTGCCCGATAAAGAGCCTCATCAAATCCATATCGAGCGAGCATTCAGTCACGTCATCTAAATCGTTCAAGGTAAAAAGACTTTTTTCTTTAGATTCAGAAATATAGCCAAAGTTTTCAAGGTGCGGATCTCCGGCACAAAGACCCATTCTATTTTTAAACAGATCACTGACTTCGGAGCGTTTGATCATTTCATAGTAGTAAGGCGGAAATGAGCGCCACTTATTAAACTCAGTCGGAGCATTATTTAATCGCTCTTTAATAAACTCAAGCGACTGATCAGGATAAAGCTTAGAAAGACGCCCCAGTGTCGCTTCCGGCACTTTAGAATCCTGCGCCCAGGCACTAGAGAGAATGAGGAAAGTGAGAAAAAAACTTTTCATAGACTGCCTTCAAACATCATGGTCCCTAAACGGATCCAATTAGATTTTTCTTCAAGTGCGATTTGGTAATCTTGACTCATGCCCATAGAGGTCTCTAGTGGCATGCTCAATTCTTGCGAGAGTTTGGCTTTTAATTCATTCAATTCATGAAAACAGCGCTTCGCCTCGGTTTGAAAATCTTCAGTCCGAAGAGTCCCCATGGTCATGAGGCCTTGAAGCTTAATTTTTGAAGAGGGAGAAATAAGTGAGGCGGCTGCCTTGAGTGAAGTGTAATCTTCAAATCCCGATTTCTCGACTTCTTTAGAGGTGTTGAACTGAAGAAATAATCGAAGGGGTGAATCCAGCCTGCCTTCAGTTTTAATCAGCTTTTCTAATAAACCACGATCATCCACAGAATGAATTGCCCACAAGTTTGATACTAAAAAGAGCTGATTAATTTTATTCGATTGAAGATTTCCAATCATGTGCCAGCGAATCTCAGGACACGAAGCCTTGAGGTGCACTGATTTCTCCATTAATTCTTGAACCCGATTTTCACCGAAGTCTCTTTGACCAAGTTCATAATAGGCGCGAATTTCTTCTTCAGAGCGAGTCTTAGACACAAGTAAAAGTTGTGATCCCAAAGAAAGCTTGGACTTAATCGAATTTAATTTGAGAGCAAAAGACTCTTTATTCAGCGTCACTTTCTGAGCCTTTAGTCTTTTTCTTTTTTTTCAGACTAATGGTGGCCTTGACTTCGAAGTCATATTTTTCTGCGATTTTATCAATCTCTTTAGTCAGGTCTATTTTATCAAGATAAGTTTTGAGTTCATTTTTAACCGAGGCCACAAATTCAGTTTTGGTCGTCTTGGCGTTTTCCACCAGTGACCCTACCATATCCTTAGGCAGAGGAAGATCTTTCAAGACGGCACGCACGCCCTCTTCAGTCATGAAGGCGGCAGTCACACCGGTAGTGAGAACTTTTTTAAAAAGATCTCCTAGCTTTCCGTCTTTTTCTTTTTCATCCATCTTAAAGCCCCTGAGCTCTTTTACAAAAAGCTTTCATGGTCATGGGAAGGTTTGTGTTTACTAAGGTCTTTTCAATCAGACCAAGACCAGGCAAGAATCCTTTGAACTCAATTTCAAGATTGTAATTGACCTCAGTTTTTCCGTTACCTAAATCTTTCAGTGTCCACTTACCATTATTAATCTTCATCATATCGCCCGCGACCAGAGTCCAACTGACTTCTTTATTAGGCACATGTTTTAAATTTATAGTGTAAGAAATTTCTTTAATAATACTCAAAGTAAATTTTGCTACTGCACCTTCGGGTGATTCTTTTTCAATTACCACTGACTTACATCCATCTACGAATTCAGTGTATTTTTTGTAATCAATAATCGCCTGATAAAATTTTTCAACAGGGACATCATAAATTTCAGTTTTGTCTGCGCGGGCCATGAAAGATCCTTTTTAATATCTAGGTTTTTTATCAAAATGATGTTCAGCACGAATGTGACGAATTGTTCCTGATTCGCTTCTCATAACTACTGAGTGAGTTAAGCAGCCCCAAGGCTTAAAGATAACGCCATCAAGAAAGTTTCCTGTTGTGACACCAGTGGCGCAAAACATGAGGTTTCCTTTAGCGAGTTCTTCAATTTTAAAAACACGGTTGATATCATCAATGCCCATTTTAAGAGCTCGCTCAATTTCACTTTGGTTACGAGGCTTCAAGATCCCTTGGAATTCTCCCCCAAGGCACTGAAGAGCTGCTGCAGCTATGACTCCTTCCGGAGCTCCGCCAATTCCAAATAAAATATCCACGCCTGTATTAGGTGTTGCTGTCGCAATCGCAGAAGCAACATCACCGTCACCAATGAGTTGAATTCTGGCACCAGCTGCTCTGACTTCTTCAATGAGTTCTTTGTGACGAGGACGATCTAAAATAACTGCCGTTAAATCGGCCACGCGACATTTTTTAATATCGGCCAGGCGTTTTAAGTTTTCAGTCGGAGATTGACGAATATCAAGTTTGCCTTTGGCCTCAGGACCGGCAGCAAGTTTGAGCATGTATGTATCAGGCGCATGTAATAAATTTCCCGCTTCACCAATGGCCATCACTGAAATGGAATTCGGTCCGCCGATAGAGCAGATGGTTGTTCCTTCAAGAGGATCAAGAGCGATCTCTAATTTTGTGCCTTTTCCAGTTCCGACTTTTTCACCAATATAAAGCATCGGAGCTTCATCACGCTCACCTTCTCCGATCACAATTGTTCCGTCACATTCGATGGAATCAAGCATCGCTCTCATCGCGTCCACTGCAGCTTGATCGGCAGCCTTTTCATCGCCTCGACCCATCAGACGGGCAGAAGCAATAGCGGCCATTTCTGTTACGCGGACAAATTCCATGGCGAAATTTCGATTCATTTTTTTAATCCCTGAAAGAGTTAATCCAACTCATAATACCTGAATTGGATTAGTGTATGAAGACTTAACTCAATTGACGCACTAAAAAGGTTTGAGCTTCCAGTGGCAGCTGGTCCTGAGGGATGAGGCCAATCAGTTCTTTCACTTTATCTAGCTTTTCGCCGTCAATTTCTGGGTCCATTTGGAACACCCATTCATCTTCTGTGAGAAGCGGAGAATCAACATTGCGTTTCGAAAGTGTGCGGCCGGTCTTAACACCTTCCCCATCTTCCCATTCCACAAAAACTTCCAAAAAGAGAATCTGAAGCTTAGCAATTTCCCCGTGGCCATGTTGCCAAACAAAAAGTTCTACCGGTCCATCTGATCTGAGCCAATATTTGAGACGTGGAGGTATTTCAAGACCCCCTTCGACTTTATGCAGAGGCTTCAAGCGCTTGACGATTTCTTTGATATTTAAAAAGTCTTGAACCTTATCAGTGACTTCTCGTCTTTTTGCAAACTCCACCCCGATACGGTGAGAAGTGGACCATTTTACTGTTCCTGCAATGTCCAAATTTTTACCCAGCCAATGAATGCTTCCTTTGAGCACGCTATCAGCGGCAAAAGCATGCCCATCTTCTTTGAGCGAAAGCTGCATTCCAGTATGGGAAATATCCTTCACCTCATAAACACGAGAAGTATCGTCGGATTTAAATGTTAGGTAGCAGAAAGGAAAACGAGGCAGAACTCGCTTTTCATGTTTTTCAAAATCGGATTTAATTAAATTAAGACGTCGTTCCATTATTCACCTCTAATATTCTCTTATTGTAATAGCTTAAGTAGAATTACACCAAGATAGGTAAAGCTTTCTTTTTTGCTTGCGGCCAAATGTCTGATAAATTGGATTGATATGGAACTTAATGCCCTAGAAATCGATAACCTCCCGAACCGTTTAACGTTCTTTCGAATGTTGATGATTCCTGTGGTGGTTCTGACGCTGTACTTTAGTGAAGAAACGCCATTTTTCCTTTTGGATTATCAGCCTTGGCTAGGCCACGTGGCGTGCTGGATTTTTGTGATGGCAAGCATCACGGATTTTTTGGATGGCTACATCGCTCGCAAAAGAAACATCGTAACGGTCTTTGGCTCATTTCTTGACCCCATCGCTGACAAATTTCTCGTGGTTTCATCTTTGATTATGCTCCTCGCTCTGGACCGGGTGCATCCGATCGTAGTCATTATTTTAGTCGTGAGAGAAATGTACATGACTTCGCTGCGTCTTCTCGCCTTGACTGAAGGAGTGGATGTTCCGGTAAGTTCCATGGGCAAATGGAAAACGGGCACTCAAATGGTCGCGATCCCGATGCTTATGATTTATGATGAATTCCTTTGGATGAATTTGCCCCTAATTGGAACCATTCTGATCTATATTTCTGCAGTACTTTCTCTGTGGTC
>CANFNN010000191.1 GCA_947448095.1 Bacteriovoracaceae bacterium
CAATCTTAAGGATTCCTTCTCGCTGCATTTTTTTTAAATGCATTGAAGTATTGGCTACGGTTTGGCCGAGTTTGAGCGAGAGCTGTTCCACCGAGTGTGGCGCTTGTGTGAGAAAATGGATAATCTTAAGTCTCACGGGGGACGCAAGTGCATCCATGAGTGAGGCCATCTCGTTAAACAAGTAATCTTGTCTTTCTTTGGCCTTCTCAATAGTTTTACTCATCTTTTGATCCTTGATTTTTTAATGATAAAGGATATAATTCAAGAGATCAATTGAATAAGGGACTATATGAAAATTCATCATTTTTACGACGCAGACACTTCAACCCTGACTTATGTGGTTTTTGATGAAGCCTCTTTAGATGCAGTGATTATTGATCCGGTCTTGGATTTTGATCCTCCTTCTGGCAAAGTGGAAGATACTTCGGCTAAGAAAGTTCTCTCGTATGTCAAAGACCAGGGGCTTAAGGTCGCCTTTATTCTTGAGACTCATGCCCATGCGGATCATCTGTCTTCATCTCAACTTTTAAAAAAATATTTCCCGCAAGCGAAAGTGGCAATCAGTAGCCGCATTAAAATGGTTCAAGAAACGTTTAAAAGTATTTTAAATCTTCCTCATCTTCCTATGGATGGTTCTCAGTTTGATTTTCTTTTTGAAGATGAAATTCCTTTTCAAGCGGGATCGATTACGATTCTGCCTATGGCGACACCAGGCCACACGCCGGCCTGTTCAAGTTTTGTGATTGCAGACAATGTTTTCACAGGGGATGCTCTTTTCATGCCTGACTACGGGACTGGGCGCTGTGATTTTCCTCAAGGCAGTGCCAAGAATCTTTTTCATTCCATTTCTCGCCTCTACCAACTGCCGGATGAAACGAATGTTTTCGTGGGCCATGATTATCCGGTGAATGCGCGTGAGCTACGTTTTCAAACCACCATTGGTGAAAGTAAGGCGAATAACATTCAGCTCAAAGCTTCAACCTCTGAAGCTGACTATGTCGCTTTCCGAGAAGGAAGAGATAAAACGCTTAAAGCCCCAAGACTGCTTTTTCCCAGCTTGCAAGTGAACATTGCCGCTGGACACTTACCAGAAACGGAAGCAAATGGAAAAAGTTACCTCAAGATTCCACTGACAAAAAGTTATTTTTGAAACTTCTGATTTTCAAGAAGCCAACGAATGAGATCTCGGTGGGTAATAATTCCCGTTAGAACAAAATCACTATCAACAACTGGCAGAGAATTAATATTTTCTTTTAAAAAGACCTGGGCCACATGCCTAAGTGGTGTCGACTCACTGGCACACAAAACCATTTTGGACATGACCTTATCCAGCCGAATTTCCTGATCAAGACGAAGTGATTCTTCAGAAATATCTTTGAGAGAAATCATTCCGGTAAGAAGTTTATCAATGAGAAGGGGAATATGATGAATTTGGTGCTCTTCCATTAATTTCTTCGCGTCTTTGACTTTCGCTGCAGGGCTTAGAGTCACGAGCTTAGTGCTCATGATCTCGATGGCAAAAACTTCATTCTGAAGTCCCTCTTGGGCCAATTTATTTTTTCCTTTCAGATTTTCCCCATGCACAATCGTTCTTTCCAGCCGGATAGGGGTAGAGTCATCTAAATAATCAAACTGGAAAGGTGTGAGTTTCCCTTTCACCACAAGATAAAAAGCCATGCTCCATTCTACCACAAATGAAGGCATAAATCAGTTGCTTAACACTCCATTATTTTTCTAAGCTTATAGGCAGTTAAATTGCTCGTTCTCCTAGGGACTTAGTTAAATGGCCAAAAAGAAAAAAATAGTCACTGTAAAACCTACCTTAAAAACGCGCACCGCGCCTAAAAAAGTCTCCCAGGTGGTTTCTAAAAAGTCATTATTTCCCATTGTTGCGATTGGGGCTTCGGCCGGGGGTTTAGAAGCGCTTAAAGAACTCTTTAAGCATTTACCCATCAATACAGGTATGAGTTATGTCATCATTCAGCACTTAGACCCTAGTCATCAAAGTTTATCCGCTGGCATTCTTTCACGCGCTACCGATATGCCCGTTGTTGAAATCGTGGATGGAGTTAAGGTTGAACCGAACCATATTTATGTCATCCCACCAAACTGCAATCTTGGTCTGTCACTTGGTCGGCTAAAAATTCTTCCTCGCGCCAATAACCGGGGCCAGAATTTACCTTTGAATTTTTTCTTTCGCATTTTAGCCGAAGAAAGAAAATCTCAAGCCATTGGTGTCGTTCTCTCTGGAACTGCAACTGACGGAACAGAAGGACTGCAGGCAATTAAGTTTGAAGGGGGCATTACTTTTGCTCAAACCCCAGAGTCGGCAAAATATGATGGTATGCCTCGAAGTGCTATTGCCTCAGGAGCAGTGGATTTTATCAGCACACCCCAAGGCATTGCCACTGAACTTGCGAGTATGGCCAAGCATCCTTATCTCTCCGAAAAACTGAGTGAAAAAGATAAACCCGCCTTCAAGAAAGATCAAAGTGTAGAGAAGATCTTTGCTCTGCTCAAAGCCTCTTCACATACTGATTTTAGTCACTATAAAAAGAATACATTCTTTAGACGAATCACGCGCAGAATGCTGCTGCAAAAAATTGATGAGCTTGATAACTACGTTTCTTTTCTTGAGGCTCACCCGGAAGAGGTGAAAGCCCTCTTTGCTGAAATCCTAATCCATGTCACAAGTTTTTTTAGAGACCCCAAAGTTTTTGAGGTTGTGAAAACTCAGATTCTTCCTAAATACATGAAGACCCATGACCCCGCTCTTACTTTTAGAATCTGGGTGCCAGGTTGCTCAACAGGAGAGGAAGTTTATTCACTTGCAATGACTTTCATGGAGTTTCAAGACAAATTAAAATCCAAGGTGCGAACTCCTTTGGCAATCTTTGGAACTGATATCAGTGAGTCGGCGTTGCAAAAGGCGCGTGCCGCGATTTATCCCGATTCTATAACTTCGGAAATTTCTCCTGAACGCATAAAAAAGTTTTTCGAAAAAGTTCCTAGCGGAGGCTACCGAATTGCCAAGTGGCTGCGTGAGATGTGCTTATTTTCTAAGCACGACGTGACTCGTGATCCGCCGTTTGGAAAAGTCGACATGATTTCGTGTCGAAACGTTTTAATTTATTTTGATCTCAGTCTGCATAAATTTGTTTTCCCTATTTTTCATTACTCCCTAAATCCGGGAGGAATTCTGCTCCTTGGCAAATCGGAATCAGTCGGAGGATTTTCCACTCTGTTTTCCGTTGCAGATAAAACCAATAAGGCCTACTTCAAAAAAAATATTAAGGCCCCACTGCGAGTCAAGTTTCCCACTGGACCTTATTCAGTTGAAAATTTATCGGTCGCTCAGCCAAGGTCTCCGCTTTTACCTTCCAGGTTTGATCTCCAACACGAATCAGAACGATTAGCACTTTTAGAGTATGCTCCTCCCAGTGTTCTCGTGAATAACACTCTCGAGATTGTTCAATCCCGAGGACGAACGGCTCCCTATCTGGAACTTGCCCCCGGGCAGCCAAGTTTAAATCTTTTAAAGATGTCCCATCCTGAACTGATAGCGGATCTTCGGGCCGCAGTGGCAGCTGCCAAGAAAAAAAATGCTACCGTCACGAAAACTGGTGTTCGCTTTCGGGACTCTGGTAAAATGAAAAGCTTATCCATTAAAGTCATCCCGATCTTGGCCTCAGCTAATTCCAAAGAGCGCTATTTTAATATTTTCTTTGAAGAGGCTAAGGATCAAGCGGTTGCGCTTAAATCGGCTAAGGGAGTCAGTTCCAAAAAAGATAAGCATCACCAGGAATTACAAAAAAAACTGGCTGAAAATGAAGAATACCAACAGTCTTTAGTCGAAGAATATGAAACGGCCCAAGAGGAATTAGTCGCCTCCAATGAAGAGCTCCAGTCCACAAATGAAGAGCTCCAATCAACCAATGAAGAACTTGAGACTGCCAAGGAAGAATTACAGTCGGCCAATGAAGAGCTCACCACCATCAATGATGAATTACAAAATCGCAACAGCGAGATGGTTGGACTTAACAATGACCTCACAAATTTGCTCGGCAGTGTGGATATCCCGATTGTAATGGTTGGCTCTGACGGAAGAATTAGACGCTTTACTCCTAAGGCCGCTAAAGCGCTTAAGCTCATTGCAAGTGATGTCGGACGATTGATTGGAGACATCAAACCCAACATCAAGGTTCCCGATCTTGACGTGCTTGTGGCCGAAGTCATGGAAGATATGACAACCAAGGAAATTGAAACTCAGGATAATCTTGGACGCTGGTATCAGCTCCAAGTGAGACCGTACCGAACCGCCGAAAATAAAATTGATGGGGCAGTGATCTCCCTCATAGATATTGATTCACTTAAACGATCTCGGGATGATGCCACCAGTATTATTGAATCCCAACCTGTTCCTATTCTGGTTGTTGATGCCAATTATCGTGTGAAACTTGCCAATGATATTTTTTACCAAAAGTTTCACGTCTCCAAAATAGAAACTGAGGGCATGAAGGTTTCGGACTTGGGCTCGGGACAATGGAAAATTCCCCAGCTGCAAAAACTTTTAGATATGACACTTGTAAATGATGAGAAATTTGAGCATTTCCAAGTCGAGTATGATTTTCCGAGTATTGGCAAAAGAATCATGTTCTTGAGTTCAAGAAGATTTCATTTGGCCGGCTCTGGCGAAACAGCGGCACTCTTGGTGATTGAAGACGTGACTGAACAGATGCAAATGCAGCAAGATCGCCTCGATGTTTTTCTTAAGGAACAAAAGGCGAATCGAATCAAAGATGAATTTTTAGCGATTCTCTCCCATGAACTTCGCACCCCACTGACCACCATTTTGGCCTGGTCTCAGATGCTTCTCAAGGGCACACTGGATGCTGAGAAAACCAAACGCGCCATTGAAGTCGTTGAGCAAAGTGCCAAGGCCCAAGGCCAGTTGATTGATGATCTCTTAGACATCTCAAGAATTCAGGCCGGGAAATTGCATTTGTCGATTCAAGAAATTGATCCCTCTAAGGTACTGGCCGATGCAATTGAGTCGACCCGTATTCTGGCCGCCAAGAAATCCATTCAAATTGAAACTCATATTGATCCTTCTCTCAAGACCATCCTGGCCGATCCCATTCGTCTTCAGCAAATATTGTGGAATCTTATAATGAACTCAATTAAATTTTCTTCTCTGGGTGGAAAAATATGGGTGAGAATAGATTCAACAGACGTCGAAAAGAATGAATGGATTCGCATCCAAGTCAGAGATAATGGCAAAGGAATTAAAAGTGATTTTCTTCCTCATCTGTTTGAGCGATTCACCCAAGTTGATAGTTCCAGCACTCGCTCCTATGGTGGCTTAGGCTTGGGACTGGCGATTGTGAAAAAGCTTGTCGAAATGCATGGAGGATCTATTCTGGCCGAGAGTCAGGGCGAAGATCAGGGCTCCACTTTTACTGCTCTCATTCCGGCCAAGAAAATGATTTCTGATCGAATTATTTCGAACCAATCCGAGACGTTTGATGTCGACGAGAGGTGCCTTCAGAATTTAAAAATTTTAGTGGTTGAAGATGATCCCAATTCAAGAGAAGTTTTTACCATCATGCTGCTCTCCTTTGGGGCGATTGTGAAAAGTGCTGGCTCGGCGACTGAGGGTCTCGAGTTATTTAAGGAGTTTCGGCCGGACGTCTTGGTGAGTGATATCGCCATGCCCGGAGAAGATGGTTACAGCTTGATTACAAAAATCAGGGCGCAAAACTCAAAAATTCCCGCTCTCGCACTTACGGCGCATGCTAGCCAAGAGGACGTTCAGCGGGCGCTGAAAGCGGGTTTCAACGCCCACTTGGCGAAGCCAGTTGGGGCGAATAAACTCGCATTTTCTGTCTCA
>CANFNN010000192.1 GCA_947448095.1 Bacteriovoracaceae bacterium
ATCCCTTTGTATATTCAGAAACGAATAAGAAATTATTTTTAAACAGTTTTAAAGAGAATGCTCTCAATCATTACATGAATCATGATTTTACCCATAAACTTTGGGACAAGCTTGGTTTTCATCCGGATATGATTAAGACTGAAGAGGACCTCGCACTTGTTCCAGGCACCATGGTTCATTTATTTAAAGAACACGAACTATGCTCGGTAGCAAAAGAGGATCTGGAATTAGTCCTGACAAGCTCAGGGACCGGAGGCCAAAAGTCGCAGCAGTTTTTGGACCATGAAAGTCTCGCCAATGTGAAAAAACTAGCTCTCACTATTCATCAATCTCTAGGCATGGCCGATGAGAGAAAATATAACTACCTCTGCTTTACTTATGATCCCGCCATCGCGAACGATTTAGGCACAGCTTTTACCGATGAGCTCTTGACCAATTTTACCGGCAAGAACGAAGTTTATTATGGGATTCAATGGAACGAGGGGACGCAAGAGTTTGAGTTAAATGAAAAAGGGATTTTAGAAACATTAAAACGTTTTACAGCAGCGGATATTCCGACACGCATTTTAGGTTTTCCTGCCCTATTGTTTGAATTGATCGAAAAAAATAGTCTCACTATCGATCTAGGCAAAGATTCATGGCTCCAAACAGGTGGGGGATGGAAGGGCAAAGCTGAGAAAGAAATTCCCAAACATGAGTTTCGAAAAATGATTCAGCAGCGTCTCGGAATTCCAGTTGAGCATCAAAGAGATCTTTTTGGGATGGTGGAGCACGGAATACCGTATGTCGACTGCGCCCTTGGGAATTTGCATATTCCAAACTACGCTCGCGTTTATACTCGTTCGCCAAAAGATTTGAGTCTTTTGCCTAAAGGGCAAAAAGGGCTTTTGCATTTTTTGTGTTCTTATAATTTTAGTTATCCTGCCCCGAGCCTTCTGACGACTGATTATGGAAGAGTGGGAGAGTGCTCGTGTGGTATCAAGGGCGATACATTGATTCTTGAAGGCCGGGCCGGAGTGAGTAAACATAAAGGGTGTGCTTTGAAAGCACTCGAGCTATTAAAGGTCTAATATGTATTGGTTCGGAAAAGATCTTCAAAATAATGAATGGAAGCTGGCCGAACATTGGTCAAGTATTGCACCTCTTAAAAAAGATCTCGCCCTTACACCCTTGAATCAAATTTTAAACATGCTTGATGCTTTTTCAAAAGAATGCAGTGAGGGCTCGGATTTTTTTAATCAATCAATCCCCACACTGATTCAAGACTCAGGCTTTTCTGAAGCTGAAGTCAAGTCGACCCTGAGTCTATTGCCGGGGCTTTTGTCCAAAGAGAGTCTTGAGGCCAGAATCAGATCCGAATTCACTAGCGAAAAAGTCATCGATCAGTTTACTAAACTTCCTCACTTTGGTGGACTGGTTAAAGCTGTGCCTAAAGGTCTGCTTCTTCACGTTACGGCCGGAAACGTTTTTTTAAGTAGTATTGATTCCCTCATAATGGGGTTTTTGACTAAAAATATTTCTATTCTTAAAGTCAGTAGCTCAAATCAATTTTTTCCTTTGTTCTTTGCACGTAAGCTTCAAGCCTTTGATAAAGAGAATGTTCTTGCCAATAAATTTGCCATCCTTCACTGGAAAGGTGGAGATCATGAAACGGAATCCTTCATTAAATCCAAAGTGAATACAATTGTTGCTTGGGGTGGCGAGGAAATGGTTAGGGCGTATCAAAAAGACTTACCTCAATCGGTAAAGCTTTTGGATTTTGGTCCTAAGATATCCTTGCAGATCATTTCTAAGGATGCGCTTGAAAATAAAGACCTCAAGAAAATTGCAGAGGCAGTGGTGCGTGATATCACACCATGGGATCAGTCTGCTTGCGCTTCTCCGCAAAATCTTTATCTTCAAGAGGGGATTGATGAAAATGACTTGGTGGATGCGATTGATCAAGCCTTTTTAAACGCCCCCGTTCGTGGAGACATTTCTGATGATGAAGCCGTCGAAATTCAAAAAGAAAAATACCGTGGTTATTATTCCGAGCTAATGGAAGGTGGAAGAGTCCTTTCAGGCAAAGAACATTTAATTCATGTCGAAGAAAATAAATTTCTCAAACCCTCTCCTTTAGGAAGGTCTTTAATCATTAAGCGTTTTAAAGATGCTGAAGACCTTTATCTACACTTAGAACCATTTTCGTATTATTTGCAGTCTTGCTCATACCTGTTAAGTGAAGCCGAGAAGACGTCTTACTTGAGTCTTCTTTCTCTCACGGGCCTCAAGCGATTTGCTCCTTTAGGAACTATCACCTGGGGAATGGATGGAGCCCCACATGATGGCCGCTTTGTATTAAGGGAACTTGTAAATTTTATCGGAGATGAATCCCGGATTCAAGATTATGGTGAAAAACACACCTACCTTCAGACTGCGACTAAGCTCAAAGAGCATTTTGAAAAAACGAGGCATCCTCAGGGTTATATCTTTTCTTCTGGTGGAACCACGGGAGATCCTAAGTATGTTCATTTTAGTTATGAAGAGTTTGACCGTACAACAGATATGCTGGCGTATAACTTTCGCGCCCAGGGAATAACTTCCGGAACTACGGTTGCAAACCTTTTTGTGGCAGGAAATCTTTGGTCCTCATTTTTAGCTGTCGAAAAAGCGCTGGAAAAAATTGGAGCGATTCAGCTACCAATAGGGGGACTTTGTCCTAGTGAGAATATTCTGACTTACTTAAAGAAATTTAAGCCAGATGTAGTGATGGGAATTCCTTCTCTGCTAGTCATGAATGCCGAACAGGCCCTCGGTATGGGGGAAGATCTCAAAATTAAAAAAGTTTTTTATGCCGGTGAGGCGATGTCTGAGTCCCGAAGAGAGTTTTTAAAGAAAACTTGGGGCACTGAATACTTTGGATCCGCTGGTTACGCGAGTGTCGATGCGGGAGTGATTGGTTACCAATGCCTTGAGTGTGGACCGGGTGAGCATCACCTTTTCACAGACATGGTTCAAATGAAAATCATTGAAGGTGAAGCGGTGGTTTCCTCTTTAAGTCGAGATTCCATGGCAATTAGAAACTATGCAACGGGAGATCGAGTTGAATGGGTTGATGACTTGTGTGGCTGTGGCCGCAAAGACAGAAAGTTCAAACTGCTTGGACGTATTGATAATATGATTCAGATTTGGTCGTGTCGTTTACTGTTAGGGGATATTGAAAGATCTCTTAAAAATCTTGATCCTGCTATCTTATCGTATCAAGTTATTTTAACCGAGACGACTCAAGAAAAGACAGTGACTGAAATAATGGAATTGATTTATGAATCAACTCCTGGAAATGAAATTGAAGAGACTTTACTTATGAAAGAAATTTATCTTAATTCTCGTGACCTCAAAGATACGCTTTCTCTTGATTCATTTTCTCAGTTATTCAGAGTTACTTCAAAACAGCATGGTGAGATCAAGCGTAACGAAAGAACGGGGAAAATCTCAGTCATCTCAGATAGAAGAAATTAGATAATGTTCTTTTGTTAGGAACAGGTAAAGAAGAGGTTAGGTTTTAGGTAACTAGGTTGATCCTAGGCTTAAACTCTGTTTTCCTGTTACTAGATGAAAATATTAAAGCTAATTGCCTTCACATTTTGTATGAGCTCATTTGTTTTAGTGAGTTTGCCTTTTTTACCGTTGCTTCTTGTTTTGAAAATGTTTGCCAGACAAAAGCTTGTTTTTCTCGTCTCACTTTTATCGAAATCTTTAGTTAAAACGTTAAACATAAAAGTTCAATACAAGATCCCTGACGAATACGAGGCTAATAAAAATTATCTCATCGTGTCTAATCATCTTTCTTACCTTGATGTTATTATTCTCGCTGCCAAATTTCCAGGATGCTTTGTCACTTCAAAGGAAATTCAGCGCACGCCAATTCTTGGGCAGCTAACCAGTTTAGCCGGATGCGTTTTTGTTGATCGAAAAGATAAAAGTAAAATTAAAGATGAAATAACTGAACTACGTTCAGCGCTTGATTATGGATTAAATGTAGTGGTCTTTCCTGAAGCAACTTCAACAAATGGTGAGGACGTTTTAAGATTTCGGCGGCCTCTTTTTGAAGCATCTATTGCCACTCAAAAACCAATTCTTCCCATCACTATTAATTATCTTAAAATTGATAATTGCGATGTTACAACGGTAAATAGGGATATCGTCTGTTGGTATGGGGATATGGGCTTCCTAGGTCATTTCTTAAAAGTGTTAGAACAAAAGACCATCATTGTTGAAATTATTCTGTCTGCGCCATTTCTTCCGGAGCTTCTTCCTTCGCTTGATCTTGCTCTTAAAAGTCACCAAATGGTTAAGTCCAAATATATCTGTTTTTCAAATCCGGCCATGGAGGCTTTATGATTGAAATTTATAATAAGCCCGGCCTAAATTTACCAGAATCAGAAAGAGAAAAACTTCATCAAGAAATTCTTGAAATAGCTAAAGAATGTCTTGATGATCTTCCAGATTACCAGTGTCTTTCTGGGAGAAAATCCGAATATGATCGATTAATTATATCTGTCTCGAGAGATCAGCAAGGAAAGATGAATGCGTTTTGTTGATCTTACATTCTCAAAACAGAAAAAAATGGGAATGTTCTCCATTTGGGACTCACTTGCGTTAGCCCTTCAGCAAGAGGTGAAGGCCTTACCCATCTGCTTACGAGTAAAGTGATTACTTGCTATCTTTTAAGATATTCTTTATTTAAGGCTGCCTGGATTAGTAACGTCGCCTGTGTGCTCTCGAGTCTGGGAAATGTGGCAATGCATTTTGAGAATGTTTATCCTTCCCCATTTGTAAGCCATCCTTCTAAAGAGCAAGTTGAGATCGCTCAATTTATTGATCAAAATTTTCGTAGGGAACTCTATATCAACCAAAATGCAGTTTTCTCAGAAAAGAATTTTGTCTTTAAAGGAAGTGTTCCCGGCACGATGTTTAGTAAAGATGAGGATGATCGTAAATTTTATCATAGAGATAGCGGCTTAAATGGGTTTTACAAGGAAGTCATTGATTTTAAAAATGGCGATGAGGTCCTACAAATTGGCCAAGTGAGTTTGTTGACTTACCCAAAATATCTCTTCAAGAAATGGAAGAGGAAGAATCTCAGCAATAATAAAGAAGTGCGCCCTATGACAAGCTCATACGGCAGTTAGGATTTAAAAAAATCAAGTAGAGCTAATGGCAGTGGCGTTTTATCCCAATTAAGAGAATATTTTTCTTTGAGTTCAAAATTAAGAGCCACTTCTTCAACAGACCCTAGTTCACGCTTTTCTAAAACTTCTTTTTCAGAAAAACAAAATTCTCCGGCTTTTTTTTCAACGTCATGAGCGTTGAACGCCAGACACCCAAAAGGTTTCACCTCTCTGGGAAGTGGACAGCCTAATTCTTTATGATTAAAAAATGGACAGGTATAGGTTCGGCGTATGAAGGAGCGTTTGCCGTTACCAAATGATTGATCGAGCCGATACTTGGCGACAGTTTCTAAAAGCCGGATTTTTAATTCTTCATCAAAAAGATGATTGGCCTTTAAATAATCCACTAGCTCGACGGCTTCAACTGGCGTCACCATCATGGAATTGGCTTCATAGGTGCAACAGGTTCCTGAGCAACCCTTACAGTCTTTGCCTGAGTTTTCTAACTCATTCATTCTTTCGATCAGGATCTGTCTTCTCAAATAGGCACTCATGAAGCGAAAGTAAGTCGATAGCTTCCGATAGTCAATCCACCTTACTGAATATAAAATAACAGTCTATTTTCATTAAGGACCTATATGTCGAAGCCA
>CANFNN010000193.1 GCA_947448095.1 Bacteriovoracaceae bacterium
CTCACTGTAACGCTCTTTGCATTCTCAACCATTATTTCTTGGGAATATTACGGCGAGCAAGGTGTGACGTTTATCTTTGGTGATAAAGCCATCCCTGTTTACCGTTATATCTTCATTGCCTTTATTTTCGTGGGCGCAATTGCTCATCTGAACATTGTTCTCAATATTTCAGATGCAGTTTACGGACTACTTGCCATTCCGAATATGCTGGCCTGTTATTTACTTTTACCTAAGGTGAAGGAAATGCTGGTTGAGTATAAAACGAAACTTAAAAACGGTGAAATCAAACGTTTCAAATAGTTTTTAAAAAGGCCCTCGCAAGAGGGCTTTTTTTTTATGTTCCTGACAATCCGAAGATTCCTCTGCACTACTGAATGTCATTATTTCCAATCGCTGGATCGACAGACCAATATGTGATTCGTTACGGCCAATTTAGGCCAAAAAAAAGCGCCCCGAAGGGCGCTTTGGAAGAAAAATCTTATTGAAACATTGGATACAGAGGCATTGGAGTCACAACTTCAGGAGAGACGTCAGACTTTGCATCAACTGGAGCATCCTTAACTTGAGACTCAGCACGAGCAATAGCATCAGTTACTGGCATCGTATTCGTCATCTCAGCGGCCACAACAGCACGATCAAGATTCACAATCCCACCGGCAGTCACTTTTTCAGTCAAAAAGCCTTTTTTATCAACAGTTCCCATAAGGATCTTCTTGATATCAATTGGGCGTAGTTTCATGTTGGCGGCTTTAATTTTAGCAGCAACGTTGGCCACATAAGGAGAAGCCTGAGAAGTTCCTGAAACAGCAAGGTAGTCATTGCCTGGAATCGAAGACTTAATCAACATCCCTGGAGCTGCAAGATCAACCATTTTTGTTCCGAAGTTTGAAAACGGAGCAAAGAATTCATTTTTATAAGTAGCACCAACAGTAATGACGTTATCGGCCTTGATATTGGCAGGTGAAGTTCCGAACTCATCGTTAGACATACCATCGTTACCAGCAGCAAAGACAAAAAGAATATCTGGAGCAGCAGCAACAAATTTCTGACCTTCTTTAACGAGTGAACTAATGAACAAGGCAGCTGCTTTATTAGATTCTTCTTCAGTTGGCTTTTTGAAGAAAATGATTCTGAAAGCGTTATCAGAAATCATTTTTCCTTGTTTAAAGCCAGTGCCGAATGAACCATTGGCCACATCTGCTTTATGAGAAGCCGCGAATCTTGCAATATCAGTCAAAAGCTTCATTTGTTGAGTCGCAAGGGCAGTAAAAGCAGTCTCAAGAATCTTCCATCTGTCCGCAGAAGCAGCTACTTTATTTTTGGCCAGACCTTCAAAGAATATTTTTGTTTCTGTAGGGATTAATTTAAGTCCCATCACTTCGTTTTTAGATTCACGAATTGTGATACCAGCAACGTGTGTTCCGTGAACAAAGTTACCAAATTTGCCCATTTCTTTTAAGAAAGCAGGCTCTTTAACTTTGGCCTTGATCCAAGCGATCTCTGCTTCAGTTGCTGTATGCAAGAAGTACTTACCTTGAATGTCGAAGTATGTTTTGCAATCTTCTGAAAACGTTCCAAGATATTTATAATCAATGATTTTGCCGTTTTGTTCAGCGAAGTTCCAACCATGAACATCATCTTGGTAACCATTACCATCTTCGTCTCGATTATCTTCAGTTTCGAGCGCGTTCGTCCAAAGATTAGGAACAATCATTTCATGCTTATAATCTAGACCTGAATCGATGACGGCAATTTTTGCGGCTTGGGCACTAGACAATGCTCCAAGAACAGCGAGAGCTGCGATGAGTTTCATATTTTCTCCTTCCATGAGAGTTTAAGTCATGAAATTGTCTCTAGACGGTGAGACTCCGTCAAAACAAAAAGCCCCTCTTGCGAGGGGCGTGTAAGGAAATATTTGGAAGAGAATACAGGCTTTAACGCTTAAAGACCTTCAACATTCGTAATATAAGTCACATCTTCGCCGCGACAACCATCAGAGGCACAGACATTAGAAACCTGACACCCTAGAGCTGAGTCATACACATAGTCCGTTTCGCCGCGAACAAGGATGCCTTCGACTTCTTCAGTTTCGACATTGAAGACTGCTGAACCAGAGTTTCCGCCGTACGTATCAAGATTCGCCGTGAAAAACTTGCTGGAAAGATTACGAACATTGGCGCCATCAGAAATTTTTGTTGGCAGACCTGTCGGGTGACCAATGACCACGAGCGCGTCACCTTTTGAAATTTTACCTGATGAGCGAACCTTCAAAGGACTGCGCTCACTCACCACACGGTCGAGCTCGATAAAAGCGTAGTCATCTTTAGAATTGCTATCCAGCTTGCGCGAGATAATTTTTTTACATGAATAAACACTTGATTCGGCAACGTTCACTTTGCCTTGGTCAGCGTGATCTACTTTGAAGTCAAAAACCCATTTATAGCTGCTGCAATCAGCTTCATTTTTAATACAGTGACCAGCAGTGACAAGTCTGTTCTCAGAAACCAAAAATCCAGAACAGTTCGCAGCAGAAATTTGCTGTGAAAATCTCTCCTGAGCACAGACGCCCCGGCCTTGGAGAGTTGTTCCATCTATTTCAATCACACCGTTAACGGCCGATTTCAAATCAGAACCCTTGATCATGGCAGCAGTTGATTTTGAAAGTTCAATAAAAGAAGCATTTGGAGAGTCATAGACGTCTCGGCGATTATCTTCACCGTAGATAACATTTACATTGTCAGTTGTTGCCTTCACCTGAAGAGTTAAAAGCAGAGAACTCGATAGTAAGAGTATTGAAATTTTCATGAGGAAATCCTTTTCCAGAATATTTTTGACTCGAAGGCCAAGAAGTCAAAATGATTGTTCCAGAATTAGACAAGATTCGTAAACTAAAAGATTCTTACAAATTTAAAGAGCGATGTGTTGATACAGGAATAGAACTCTCTGGAACAAATCGCCATAACCGACCGTCAGGATCAACTAAACTGCAAAGTAAATGATCCGCTCCTAAAAACAGAAAACGCGTCGGGCCTCGGCGGTAGTAGAAGAAATCGACTTTTTGTTTCAAGGCCACGTATTCATCATGCTCGAGAGAAAATTCCACATTACTCGCGACTTGATAAGGGGCCTTAGGAACTTTTTTAATTTCTAGCCAAGTCGAATTAAGATCTAGGCGCATAGAAATATCTGTCAGCTCCTGAAGCTCAAGTTCAAGGACTTCAGTCAGAAATGACAGGTAGTCTTCAAAATAAATGGTTTCAAGAGTTAGACCAGACAGCTTCATGCACTTATCTTACAAGTGATGAATCCTGCATGAAAACAAAAATCGAGGTACTAAGCTTTTACAAGCGTAAGCATGAAACAAGTCTGAGTGAGATCAGGAGATAATTCGAGATCCCCACCCATTTCTTGCATGAGGCCCTTAGAAAGACTAAGTCCAAGACCAGTCCCCTTGCCTACTTCTTTAGTGGTGAAAAATGGCTGAAATAATTTTTCTCGAATTTCAGCAGGAATGCCCATTCCAGAGTCTTTAAACTTTAAAACCACTTGTTCACCCACAACATCTGTCGCAAGCCAAATATGACGGGTATCAACAGGCAGTTTGACTAATTCATCCACACAATTATTCATCAGATTCATGAGCACTTGTGAGAGGTGAGTAAAATCGGCCATCACAAAAATTTCTGTATCCACACCAGTATAATCAAGTGAGATGGATAAATTTCTTAGTCTTTCTGAAGATAAATTTAAGATATCATCAATCACTCCCACCAAATTAGTGCGACCCAATTCTTTTTTAGTCGCCCCTTTAGAAATCTTTCTCATGGAAGTAATGATTTTAGAAATCCTAACTGCCATGTCATTAATTTTGGAAAAAGTCTTAGTGATTTCTAAATCAGTGGCGGTACCGTTTGAAATTTGATCCAAGATGATTTCCACTCGACCAATAATAACGGCCAAAGGGTTATTAATTTCGTGAGCCAGACCTGCTGCCATTTCACCCAAAGAGGCCAGTTTCGATGACTGGATCGTTACCAGGCGCTCACTTTCAAGATTCTCAGTTAACTGGGCCATAACGAGCGTATTTTTTTGATAACGACGATAGATAGTATAAATTAAAAAGAAAAAGAAACTGATGCCAACAAAACCAATGGCACCGGCCAAATAACCATAAAAAACTTGTAGTTTAATTTGTTCATTTTTTTTATGCAGATACTCTTCAAATAAATTTTGAACGTCGTTTTTTAATCGCGGGAACAAAAGTCTTGGCTCACTACCTTTAAGATCCGTTTTCATGAAGGCTTGAAATTCAACATAACTAGAAGATAAGGCAAATTTACGAGAAACTTCAGGAAAAGCTTTGGTCAAAGTAATCAGCTCTTTAAGTGAATCTTCTAGCACCAGTGCTCGAATGGAAATTTTCTCATGATCAGGATTTGCATCATTTATTAAAAACTCCGCTTCACTCATAACTCTGATCGCGGCACTCGATAACTGGAGTGCAGGAATATCAGTACTATGAAAAGAAAGGAGCAGCTGAGAAGTTCTAAACTGCGAAAAAACACCATAACCCAAAATGACAAAAAGAAAAATTAGGCTGGCAATCGTAAGACGAATGGGGAAGACATTGATTCTAGTCATTTAGTAAACAAACGCCCACATTAGAGAGTCGATATCAAAGTTTTCTCCAGGAGAGCCGTTTGTGAAAACGCTGGCACTAGATGTTCCGGCAAGAGTTGAGGTAGCGACAGTTCGTTCTTTATAGTTAATGTGCTCGACCCCAAACTTAATCACGTTGTTGAAATCTAAACGGTAGTTCATGTTAAAGGCATAGGTGCTAGTTTTCGTAGGAGATAATTGAGATGTGGCATCTAAGTCAGTAGAAAAAGTCGCTACCGACGTCCACTTCTCGCCTAATTCTTTTCCTAAAGTAATGTAGCCAGCAGACACGCGCTCAATCACAGGATTCTTAGAGGAATGGACCGAGAATTCGGACATAACAAAAAACTCACGAGGGCGGTATTGAAACCCAGTCGAAAGACCCGTAAATTTTTCCATGCTGTAACTTTGCTGATACCCAACTGTTGTTCCAGCAGGCAATCCAAATGGAGTGGCAGCAATATCAGACTTCAAATCTAATGAAGCATGGGCCTGGTAAGCATTCGCAAAAGCTTTAAAGTTTTCATGATTGAAATTTAAGCGCCCACCAACGAGATTTCGAGCGGAGGTAACATAAGTATAATTCTCTGTTTCAAAAGTATCTTGCGTATCCCCACCGTACAAATGAAGAGTAAGCTTTTCCCCAAATGACTTTTCTACACTCGCACCGGCAAAAGAATAAACGGGCACGCGGCTATAAACTTCTCTCGGTAAATTGAGCCACGGCAAAAGTGCTTGAATCTGAATGTTTTCGGAATGAAGGTATAAAGGCAGACGCTGTTTACCCACTCTCACCAAAAGATCTGGCGAAAAATGATACCTTAGTTGCAATAAATCCAAACCAATTTTATTTTTATTATGAAGAATGAATTGGGCTAGAACCTGATACTTATCATTTAAATTTGCATCAAGGCTTACTCCGGCAGAAGTCAGAGGTGAAACCGTGACATCATTATTAACATCAGCAAAAGTAATATTATTTTCTTCTACATTGGTCTTAGAGGCGGTGACACTTCCGAAGTAATGAACATTCTGAGCATAAAGAGCACTAGAAAAAAGAGAGACTACAAAAATTAAGAAAATCTTCATATTTAAATCCATAAAA
>CANFNN010000194.1 GCA_947448095.1 Bacteriovoracaceae bacterium
AAGGCCAAAAGAAGTTTCATGATTCCTCGCTTAGAAGTTGTTGCCCACTAGATACGAGTCGCAACTGTCTAAGTCAAGGAGCACATTTTGTTATTCAAATTTCTGTTCTAAGGCCTTAATAATCTTCTGATAGCTAGCATTGGTAAATCTGACTGAGAGCAGGGGAAGAATATCTTTTTTGCTGGACGGCAAGGCCGGATTAAGAAGAATTTTCACAAAAGCATCCGCTACGATAAATACTTTTGAAAGTGGGTGCAGGTCTTCACCAGGATTTTCTTCAATCCCTATGCCGTCAATCTTACCGTGAGACTGAATAAGGACTGTTTTGATATAATCGTTGGCATCTGGATGATTGGTCATTAACGCCACCGCATCTTTAGCATGGTTCATCACCTGACGTTTTTCTTCATCCGTTAAGTTCGATTCATTTAAGTCCCTCATCGATGAAATTTGCATCTGAAGATTTGACTTAAGAGTTACGTCTGAGAAAAAAGCCACAAAGCTAAGCGTTTCTAAGTGCTCCGGCTTGTACCAGCTTTGTTTAGATAAAACATAGTGGCACATGAGCGCCAGCAAATGGCAGTGCTGGTAAGCAAACGAGACTTTATTAGAAAATAAAAATTTTAAAAGTGGAGCGACTTGCGGTGAATTCTTAACTGACTTTACCATGGAATTAATCGAAGCATCGGAGAGTTCCACTGAAGCGTCGTCAAATCCAATTGCCTGAATGGATTCACGCACAATTTCATGCGCATTAGCGGTTGTGAGAATTCGATCTTCCATAGTTAAGTCTTCACGTTCCAATTTCTTAATCAAATTATTTGTCACAAAAGTAGTGAAGTACTGAATGTAGTCTTTAGGAACATAGAATTCTTTTAAACCCTGGTCCTCGTACTTTTGAATATCACTTTTATCAAAAACATCTTTAGAGTGAATGCGTTTTACAAACTGATAATCATTTGGAGCTTTCTTGATTCGGATATAGATATCACAAGGGGTATTACTGATGTCATAAAAGTAATGAACTCCCACCGGCAAATAGTCTGGTCTGACTTTTGCTGTGGCGTCTTGCATATTCACGCCTAGGTGTTGGGCCGCTTGCTTAATCAGTATTTCCCAGCTCACAGGATCTTTTAGGCACAAAACTTCATCTGAAATGGTTTTACTTTCACCAAGAACAATCAGAGCAGTGGCGAGATTTTCTGATTTAATGAAACGGTGAATTTTAATTGCAGTTTCTTCAGCTCCGACTTTGGATTGAGTAATCACAAGTCCGACTTGCGGAAGAATTCTTAACAATTCAATGGCATCGTCTGCATTGTTTCGGTGGATAACGTCAGTACCCACAAAGGTATTTAAGTTTATCGAATAGATCTTTTTAAGATCGGGATTGGTTTCAATTAAAATGGTTTGGCTCATGCTCTGATTTTAACAATGGAATGCGGCTACACCAAGGAAAAAACTACAAACTGAACAGGTCAGGCTCTTGAACGGAGACTTTCTCACCATCTCGACCTAAAAGCTTTCCACTAAAAGTGATCGTTTCTGGATTAAATGCCCCTACCTTGCCCGGACCACCGGGGATGTCGATGACGTATTGAGGAAGGGCCCAGCCAGGAAGATGAGAGCGAAGTTTAGCGTACAGAGTCCTACCTTCTTCAAGCGAAAGATAAAAATGCATTCCACCTTTCACTTGGTCAGGATGATGCAAATAATAGGGTCTGACTTTAAGCGAGATGAAGAGATTAATAAGCTCAAGCAAAGCTTGTTGGTTATCATTCACATTTTTGAGAAGAACTGTTTGTGACAAAAGCTGAATATCAAGTTTTGAAAGCTCTTTAATTTTTCCCATACTTTCTTGATCAAATTCATCAGCGTGATTGGCGTGAATCGCGAGACTTATGGTGCGAAACTTTTTTGAAAATGATTGCAGTAATTGCTGAAGCCCATCATCCAGACGACTGGGTAGAATCACGGGATAGCGGGTATGAAAACGGATGTCTTGGATTGATTTAATTGTTGAAAATGCGGTTAAGTATTTTTCGATTTTTTCATTTGAGAGAGTCAGTGGGTCACCTCCGGTGAAAATAATCTCACTGATTTCTGGATGAATTCGTAGGTACTCAAGAGTCTTTTCAAAGTCCGGAGAGAAAATTTCATCTGTGGCATTTAATTCGTTCTTTCGAAAACAATATCGGCAGTGAACCGGGCAAATACTGGTTGGCGTAAACAGAGCGCGGGAGTGGTAGCGGTGAATCAACTGGGGAGCTTTATAGTGCTCTTTATCCCCAATGGGATCATTCATTCCGGCTTCATTTAATTCGTGATTATCAGGCAGAAATTCGCGGGCCAGAACACCGTCTTTGCCTTGAAGTTTTATTTTGCGGGCAAGATTTTGGGGCACAAACAGGGGATACTTTGTTTCAACGAGCAGTGAGCTAGGCTCCCAGCCAAGGAATTGAAACAGGTCAGCAGAATTTTTGTAGGCCGACTGAAGATCACTCTTCCAGCTTAGGTTCATGCCCATTTTTTTCCAATTCTTTTAGGTACTGTCGATTGTAAAACCAGGCGCAAAAGCGAATAAGCACTCCACCGTAAACAGAAATCCCGAGGAAGTGGTACATCAAGGTATTAAAAGGAAGTACTCCGCCTTCATACAGGGTGTAGATGATCCATTTTAGCAGGACTAAATGCGCGACTAAAATAAACAGCTGCATCAAGCGGTGATTAAGGTTTTCTTTGGTTACAAAATTTTTCATGGAGGACCTGCTTTCCAGTAACTGGCTTCAAGCTTGGAAAATGATTTAATTTTTTTTAAGAGAAAGGATTTATTCATGCCGGAGATCAGGCATTCAGCAAATAACACAGGACCTTTGGGCAAAGGCATAAGTCCGATCGGGCGAACCGGGCGATAACTTTCTTTGATTGAAGTGCCCTTGTATTCAAGAGTCAAGAGATCCTTGTTTTGCACCAATTGAGTCAGCCCACTCAGGCGGGTAGAGAAATTGAAGCAGTCATTTTTATCAAACTGCGAGAGTCTGAAAACAAAACTGCGCTCACGCGGAGTCTTCTGATCAATTTCGAGCTCCCCAATGGCGGCCATAATTTTTAAACAAGCGAAGGTGTCTTCAATCGCAACGTGATGATTCAGTTTAAAGCCACAAAATTCACTCATGGTGGAGAGTTTAAAATTTGCGGGTTGTTTTTCACGAGGCTTATAAACGGCCCTGCCCCAGCGGCAAGAGTCGTAAACATCTAACGGCGGAAATTCAATTTGAAAATCATGCGAAGCCTTGATCAGGTAGCCCAGATCAAAAGAGGAATTGTGCGCAATCATGGGATGGCGTCCAACAAATTCCCAAAATTCCTTAAGAGGTTTTTTAAGCGTTGGGGCAAGCTTCAGATCATCATTCGTGAGTCCGTGAAACTGAATGGTAAATTCAGGAATCTCAATCAAAGGGTTAATCAAAGAATGAAACGTTGTGACTTCACCTTCAGCGGTAATTTTTACGACACCAATCTCAATAATTTTATCCACAAGGGGAGAAAGACCCGTTGTTTCAAGATCAACGGCGACTATACCCTTTGGAAAAAGAGTCAGCAGCGAAGTGATTTCACCCGTGGTTAATGAAAGCGAAGATTGCGATCTTGACATGGAGCTTCTTATAGCCTTTTATTCGGGCTTCCGTCTAGGCTTAAAGGTCTTAGTTTCATTGACATGTGCACCGCGTTTACTCCAATATTCCAGAATCTTTAGACTTATCGGAAAACAAAAGGATTCTCTCCCATGGCCAAAACATTTGATGTGGTTGTTTTAGGTGCTGGACCTGGTGGTTATGTTGCCGCTATTCGGGCCGCTCAATTAGGTAAAAAAGTTGCCATCATTGAAGCTGATAAACTCGGTGGGGTTTGCCTTAACCGTGGCTGTATACCAACTAAAGCACTTTTGAAATCTGCTCATTCGGTGCATGAGGTAGCTGATCTCAAGGCCCTGGGAATCAACGTTGATCTCAAAGGTCTCGATGCTTCGGTCGCGGTCAAACGGGCCAATGATATTGCAGACAACATGTCTAAGGGTATCTCGTTTTTAATGAAGAAAAATAAAATTGAAGTCATCACTGGTAAGGGCGTTTTTAAATCGGCCAAGGTGCTTGAAGTTACATTTGCTGATGGAAAAAAAGAAGAGATCACTGGAACCAACGTGATTATTGCTACTGGTGCTAAGTACCGAACTTTTCCTGGTCTTGAGCATGATGGAAAAAGACTGGTTGGTGCTTGGGAAGCTTTAAAAATTGAAAAACTTCCAAAATCTATCGGGATCATCGGCGCTGGTGCCATTGGAATGGAATTCGCTTATTTCTGGAATGCTTTCGGAGTCGATGTTCATATTTTTGAAATGCAAAAGAATCTTCTTCCAATTGAAGACACCGATGTGTCTAAAGAAGTTGAAAAACATTATAAAAAATACGGCATTAAGATGAATCTTGGTATCGAAGGCGTGACCGCTAAAAATAACGGAAACGATGTTACGTTAACCGTTACCGAAGGCGGCAAGAAAACTGACTACACTTTTGAAATGGGTCTCATTGCTGTTGGTATGACAGGAGTAATCGAGGGCTTTGGTCTTGAGAAGGCCGGCGTTCAAACTGAAAAAGGTTTTATTAAAGTAAACGAAATGTATGAGACAACTCAAAAAGGCGTTTACGCTATTGGGGACGTTTCAGGACCTCCACTTCTGGCCCACGCAGCTTCTCACGAAGGCGTTGTTGCAGCTGAGCACTTGAGTGGTCTTCACCCCCATGCCATCGATAAGATGAATATTGCCGGTTGTACTTATTGTCAGCCGCAAGTTGCTTCTGTCGGTTATACTGAAAGGGCACTGAAAGAAAAAGGCATCGAGTACAATGTTGGGAAAGCACCGTTTATGGCCAACGGAAAAGCGATTGCCTCAAATGAAAAAGATGGCTTCATAAAAGTTCTCACGGGCAAAAAATACGGCGAGCTTCTAGGTGCTCACATTGTGGGAACTCAGGCCACCGAACTCATCCATGAATATGTTCTTTTCAGAACGATGGAAGGGATCGACGAAGAGATCTTCGCTACCATTCATCCTCACCCAACTTTGGGCGAGTTCTTGGGTGAAGCTGTTCTGGCCGCTAAAGGCCGCGCTCTCAATTTATAAAAGTTTTTAAGGAGATTATTTATGGCACGTATTGAAATTGTTATGCCTCAGATGGGAGAGTCGATTACGACTGGTACTATTACAAAATGGCATAAAGCTCCCGGTGAAGTGATTGAGCTAGATGCCATCCTTCTAGAGATCTCAACTGATAAAGTTGAATCTGAAATCCCAAGTCCTGTTCAAGGAAAAATTGTTGAACTTCTCTATCCAGAAGGCACAACTGTTGATGTTGGTCGTCCAATTGCGATTATTGAAGACGATATGAATGCAGCCGTTTCTGCTCCTGCTAAGTCAGCTCCGGCCGCTGCTAAAACTGCAGCAGCTCCTGTGGCAGCGACTCCTGCTGCCGCTGCTCCAGTGATTGAAGAGTCTCATGAAGAAGAGGGGTTTCGCTTTTACACTCCGCTTGTGAAGGCCATGGCCAAAGAAGCTGGTATCCCACTTTCAGAACTTAAAAATATTCATGGCTCTGGCGCTGGCTCAAGAGTCAATAAAGCAGACCTTGAAGTCTATATTGCTTCTCGAGGAAAAGCCTCAGCTCCCGCTAAAGCTGCTGTAGCAGCTCCTGCAGGAGTCCCACA
>CANFNN010000195.1 GCA_947448095.1 Bacteriovoracaceae bacterium
AAGCATTTGATCAGGCCCTCAAAGAATCAAAAGAATATTGGGATTACATCAAGGATAGATACCATTGCCCCAAAGAGGGAATGAAAGTCTGTGAATCAGTAGATGCCAATCTCAACTATATAGATGGGATGGCGGATATTTACGAGGGAAGTATTGTCATTTCTGATGAAGAGAATCAAAAATCACTCACAGTTAGTAAAAATTCAAAATGCGTAACATGGGATCCTTCACACCAAAACGTCAGAGACCTGCATAAAGATGTTTTTCGAGTTATTAGTTACTTACCAGAAATCAATTCTCCCCTAGATCCTTGCGGGCACGTTCCTTTAAAAGATCGTAAAAGTGTAAACTCCAGTACTTCCCAGGCATCAGTTATTGGTTCGGCCATATCAGGATGTATGGTAGGAATTATTAAGGGCGTATTTTCAAATATCAAAGATTTCGTAAGCGGATTATGGGACATTCTCAAATTAGGATATGAGCTGACCGAAAAATTCGGTAGTTTTATAGTCGATTTTCTTAAAGCTGCTTGGTACGGCTCAACAGCGACGTTTTTTGCAGAGTCTGCGGCCCAGGGTGAAGGATTTTTTAAAAAGCTTGTTGATGGATTTAAATCAATTCCTCAAGCCATTTATAAAGCAGTTTCTTCAGGAG
Organism: Bacteriovoracaceae bacterium; assembly: GCA_947448095.1. GTDB lineage: Bacteria > Bdellovibrionota > Bacteriovoracia > Bacteriovoracales > Bacteriovoracaceae > Peredibacter. The sequence goes on from CANFNN010000195.1 coordinate 655, forward strand.
TTGCCGACTTTCAATGTCTAAACGGCCCGGCTCAAACAGCTGCAGTTTGCAAAGGAGTAGGCTACGTTGGAACTGAAATATTCTTTGGAATTTTGACTGGTGGAGTTGGCACCGAGGCAAAGCTTGCTTCGAAATCAGCTGAAGTTGCAAAAATGGCCTCAAAATCAAGTGAACTAACTAGGATTGCAAGTTCTGAAAAGAAATTGATTAAGGGAATGGAAGTTGTTGAAGCTGGAAATGCGGTAAATAAAACAAAATCAAAAATTGAAGCATTTAGAACTTTGTTTAAAGAAAAACTCCATCAAGTAAGTGGAGACTTCACCTCTCCGTCTGAATTTTTTAAGGGAGCAAAAGAAATCAATCGTGAAGAGGCTATCGCTTACATGAAAAAATTGAAACCTAATATAACGGAAGCAGACCTTAAACCTGGTAGTCGCTGGTCAGCGGTCATGAGATCGAAATTACATCCGGATAAATTTGAACAATTCGGCAGCAAAGAGTTATCTGAAATGGCCCATAAAGAATCTATAAACTTCCAAGGGCTTTTTGATTTAGCAGGGTCTGCACCTTAATGAGACTTTGATGAATGAAAGCCCGCTTTAAATAAATCATGCAACCGCAGCACTCCCTGAAATCTTCCATTTTCTACAATCGGAAGAACATTCAGTGGGCGATCCGTATCTTCCATTATTTTAAGCGCTTCAAAGGCAAGAATTGAAGGCAATAAAGTCGTTGGGTTTGAATTCATGAATTCACTGATGGGTCTTTGAATCGCATCGATTCTTTTAGCAAATGCCCTACGAATATCGCCCTCAACAATGATACCTTTTATGATTTCACCACTTACAACCGCACACATACCAACAGGTTTTTGAGTCATCGCCATAATGGCGTCCTGAAGAGTTGCTTGTTCATCTACCTGAGGACAATCATTTGCCGAAATCATCAGCCGGTCCACTTTCAAACTTAAAGTTTTCCCCAAAAGTCCTGCTGGATGATTGACTGCAAATTTTTCTTTTGAAACTCCCAATACATTTTCATACAAAACAGCCATGGCATCACCCAAGGCCAGAGCCACTGTGGTGCTGGTCGTGGGGGCCAGATCATTGATACAGGCTTCTTTTTCAACTGAAGCATCCAGAACTATGCCTGATTTATCTGCAATCGGTGAATTCACTTTACCAACGAGGGCCACAATTCTTTCTTTAGGAATAGGTAGATATGGCAGAAGATTTAAAATTTCTTCTGTGGTGCCAGATTTAGAAATGAGGAGAATCGCATCAGCCTTTGAAACTCGTCCTAAATCGCCATGCATGGCCTCTGTGGGATGAAGAAAAAAAGACGCTAGGCCAAGAGATGAAAAAGTAGCGGCTATTTTCGTTCCAATGTGGCCAGATTTGCCGACTCCGCAGACAACTAAACTCCCCCCAGTTCCGGCCAATAATTCAAACAAACTTACCAATTGATTGGCAGTTTCTTCGTGAAAATTCTGTGCCGTTCGCTCCAATGCCTTGGCTTCAGAGACTAATACCTGGGTAAAGAGATTTTTATGGTTCATGTTCTTTCCAAATGATTTCTTTTTATCTAATTCATTGATATCATAAAAGTCATGAAGTTTTATCTTTTAATCATCCTGTTGCCCCTATTAAACGGGTGTGCGAACTACGAAAAATTTCGTCAGGTGACTGAAGAGCTCGAAATTCCTAGTAAAATCTATCGCGCTGACTACAACCAGTCGTGGCAGGCCGTCATTCAGGTCATGCGTAAATACGATATTGCGCAACAGAATCAAGAAGCTGGTTTTATTAAAACTCGCTGGATGGATAATACTCTTGAAGTGAACTTCTCCGATTCTTTTGGATCTTCCGATGCCGTTAAAGCCGCTAAATTTAAATTAGTGGTAAACGTAGTTCGAGGTTTTAGAGCTTCTCGCGAAGTGACCAAGGTCACTATTTATAAACGCCAGCTAATGGAGCAAGACTTTCTTCAGGGTTGGAAAGAAGCCTCAACTGATGGGATTATTGAAAAAACCCTTCTCTACAGGATAGAAAGATTGATTGCGACTGATAACAAGCTCAAAGAAATTGATAAAGCTCGCGAGAAAGAACAGTTAGAAAGCTCTGGTCTTTAGATCTTTTTAGTAACCATAGACTTAGCATTCACCTGAGACCAAAATTTCCGACGGGCATCCGCTGATGAATTAGGAGAATTTCTGCCAGTGATCTTTTCCAGAGAATAATCCAAATCCTCGATCAAATCTTGATATTTTGGCTTTTGAATCAGTTTGGCCAAAGGATTTTTAGCTTTTTCAAATTTGATATCGCCAATCGTTCGAATAATAGATCTGACAATAGAAGTTCGTTTACGGTTTCCTGCTTCTCCACTGTAATTAGATTTGTCATACATCATATTCCAAACCTGGGGAGCCAAGGGAGCAATATTCATTTTAGAAATATTATCGAGGGCCTGAACTCTGACGATCAGGGAAGAATCTTTTAGCGCCTTGGCATAAACCGAATGATAAGTGTCCTGTTTTAAGCCAAGCAGGGCTTTTAAAGAAGCCACTCGCATCATCCAGTGAGGATGATCGATAAATTTAGCAATGAAAGGAGCTGATTTTTTTCCCATGATCTGACCCAAAAGCATGGTCGCATGCCAACGATTTTGTTCAGGATATTTACTTTCTTTCATGACTTTAATTAGAACCGGAACAGCTTTTTGACGATGCTTAAAGGTGTGGCGCTTTATCATCGCTGCCAATCCTGGAGTTTTAGCATCCATACTGAACATATTCTCTAGTCGCTCAAGTGTAACTATATCTTCTTTAACCAGACTATTCTTCTGGCCACCAGGCTGCTTTAATAGCTGAATCGATTTATCCTGATTCGCACCTATGGCACTAAAAGAAATAAGTCCAGTAAGACAAATAGCAACACTTAACTTCATAATTACCCCAGCATTTTTTCAAATTCAGATAACAAATCTTCAGGTGTTTTATCTGATTTCTTTTTAGTCTCTTGAACATCCGGAGCAGCCATAACTGGTTCTTCTGGAATTGATTCAACCTCTTGTGGTAAATCTTCTTCTGCTGCAGCCGAAGAAAGAAAATCTTCCAAGGCTGCATTATCAAGAGTTTTCGACTCGCCTTGGCCCAGGTCTTCAAATAAATCACTCACGTCGGCTTGATTGAGAACGGGTTTAGGAGCCTCTTCTTTGAACTCTGGAAGCTTTTGTCCTTGAGCTGCTAAAGATTTACGAAGCTGGTCATTTTCTTGTTGAAGGCGTTTTAAGTTTGCAAGATCATCGGCGATGACTTCAAATTCTTTTAAACGATCTCGCAGATCATCTCTTTCTTTTGAAATCATTTTTAATTCAGACTTAAGCGTGGCATCGCCACCACCGCCCGTTTTTGACTGAGCAAGTAAGGCTTCAAGTTCTTTGATCTTGGCTTCTGCTGTAGAGAGATTTCCCTGTGAGGAGTTTAGTTTTAATTCCATCTCACGATGTGAGACTTTCGAAGAAGAGAGTTGGCTCTCAAGAGCAGCGATCTGAGCTTTCTTTTGGTTTAACTCTTCCATAAGGGCCGTAGAAGGAGCACCACTCATGGCAAGCCCATCACCACCCAGTAAATTTTGTAGAGGAATGACCGAAGGAACTCCTCCTACATCTAATCCACCACCGCGAAAAAGTTGAGACTTAAGCGAAGTTGAGTTTTGGATAATAGAATCCAAATAACTTTTCACAATATTAGCGGGAATCGCATGTTTTAAATTTTGATATTTTCTTCGATTAGAAAACCATAACCATAAAAAAATGGTGGAAATAATAACCAGAAAACCAAACTGGATAACCAAGATTTCTGGTCCAAACTTATCCATATAATTTATAGCAGTCTCGAACACAACCCCTCCGTGGATATGAGTTCCTCAAGCACTTTTGTGCTCTATGACTAGTATCTAACCCTCAGTAATTCTTGTCAAAGTAAACTCTTAGCGGTTCAGAATGGACAATAGTTCCGGGTAAAGCGAGGGATGAGCGGTAAGGACTGACGAACCAAAGGGATGGTATTCCTCCCCGGAAATACTAGATATTTTTACTCCAGCTTCTTTGCAGATAAGTCCGGCCGCGGCCATGTCCCAAGGCTGAAGCCGATGTTCCCAGTAGGCATCAAGCATTCCGGCAGCCACATAGCTCATCTCTAGGGCTGCGCTGCCAAGTCTTCGCATGGCCCGCACTTCGGGAAATCGCTTAAGCAGATCTTTTTCAACTCGCTTGCCAGTAAGGTTAGCTGACAAGAGTGCTTCACTGAAAGGCTTTTTGGCCTTACCTGCTTCCAGTCTGACCCTGACTTCTTTGTGTCCGATCAATCGATATAAGTATGCACCCTTACCTTTGATGGCATAAAAGAGTTCACAATTGACTGGGTTATAAACCACCCCAACTAAAGTTTCATTGCCCCTATTGAGCGCTAAACTGACACAAAAGAAGGGAACCTTGTTGAAAAAATTATTTGTCCCGTCCAGTGGATCAATCAGCCACAAGTATTGATCGGCTTTGGCACCTTCCATTTTCAGCTCTCTGGCAAAAGCATCTTCTTCAGAGAGAATTCCGTGGTCGGGGTAATGTTCACGAATTTTTTTGATGACATGAGATTCAGATAACAGGTCAGCTTCAGTCGCTAAACCTAGCTTCCCCTTATCTAATATTTTCAGAGGCTCGGTGTAGGATCGAATCAAATGATCATTGAGAATAGTTCCACAATCAAAGGCCCACTCGATCATTTGATCTAGGACTTTAGTTAGAGGAATCGTCTTCGTCTGAGTTTTCGTTTTTTTCATTTATAAGTTTCTCTAATGCCTCAGCTTCTTCTAAGGTTAATTTCTGTACAGGCACAGTATAAGACCCATTCAACCATTGTCCAAGATCAATCAGCCGACACTTCTCACTGCAAAAGGGTCTGAATTCAGAAGAGTAATAATTAAATTTTTTTTTGCATCTGGGACAGATCACTGAAAGTATTTTCATGTCATAACTCTTTTTCTTAAATTCTCAAAGTTTGACAAAAATGTTTGAGAATAATCAAAATGATGGTCATCCACTTTAT
>CANFNN010000196.1 GCA_947448095.1 Bacteriovoracaceae bacterium
CGTGACTCGCCTGGGCTGGGAATATATGTGTGCCAGTGTTCAAGATGTAAAAACGCAGTGGCCTAAGTTTGACGTGGATGCCAAAGAAAAAGCTGGCCTTACTGACATACTGACCATTGATCAAGTGCTTAATCAGAAACGTTTCCCTTCGGCTTCAACCAAGCGGTGTGTTTACCGAGGAGCAGGCTCTCTTTGTATTCCTAATTCTGGAACAGTGACTGATCTGAATAAACGAAAAACGCTGACATGTGCTCCTAATTTTTACTGCGCTAATATCAACACATCGGGATCTGTCTTTAATTCAAAAGTTTCTCGCTACGCTTCTAACCTGGAAGATATTCCAGTTGCCCGCAACCATTATTTTGGAAAAGACGCCAACGTTCTTGGTCGTCCACTTAGTTATGTGGCCTCTAGTCTCACGACTAGTTTGCCTTCGGATGTTAAAGCGAATTTGACTCAGAATATGCTTCAATACGAGGCATCTGCTTCATCAACGACGGGAATTTGCCTGCCTGGAAAAGCGCTTCCAGAGGCCAGTAACCAGGCAACAATGTTTAATCCTTATGAGCAACATAAGAATGCTGACTCACAAGGAAGAACAGATTTCATTAGTCAAATTGGTGGCTGTAACTCAGGTCTTTTCACTAGCTACCGCTACTCTTCTTGTCCGGTCTTTAATAGCACGGGTGACTATGAATTTTTATCTTCAACTTATGCCACACTTAATTATCCCATAAGGGCGAGAAACCAAAACTCTTGCGGACTTGATTCCTTACTCTCAACTGCGACACTGAGCTCAACTGCTGACGCTCTACTCCCTTATTCTCCTTTCAGAACAATTGAATCTAAAACACTCAGCACTCAAACAGTCATAGAACCGTCTCTTGCAAGGGATGCTTGTTTAAGACGGGCCGGACAAGTCTGCCACACTGATCTTGATTGCGGTCCGAATAAAATGCACGCGGATCAGACGGAAAACTTTTCTTTAGCGTATTTTGGAAACGAAGCTGAGAAGAAATACCACCAAGAATATCTCGTATGTGGTCAAGGGGATGCAAAACCATCTCCCTTTGATACCGTGGGATACAAAGCTTTCAGTATGAGTAAAAACCGCTGCTGCCGAGAAGTCGGAAGTGATTTAACTACATTTACGAGTTACATTCCGCTGAAAGTACAACCTGTTTCATCTACTGATTACAACGCAACTTCTTATGATTTAAAAATGACTCTTGCACCCGGAATATCGCCTAAAGATCCTCTTCGCTATTCAAGACTTGCTACGGTTGAAAACCTTGGCTCAGCAGATAGACCACCCTTGAATGCCTACCAGACAAGATCTGGCTCAAGTCTAAACTTTGCTCAAACTGCCAACGTCATGACTCCCTACCAGTGGAAAACTCTAGGAGAAGCCAACTCTGAAGGCTGCTGTGGTGGCGGATGGGTCAGAAAATTTTCTGATGGCGGTAATGACTGGACTCGTAGAGACAGACTCTATATGGACGTGAAAAATTTTGCCTGTATCAATTCGAGAACTTCGCTTCTGACTCACCCGGAAGACTATGCTTTTCAATATGACAGTATTGGGGACGTCACGACTTTAGTAAATCAAGACCTAGGTGACTATTGTAAAGATGCAACTGGCATGAAAGGCAGCTGTGCTCAATACTCTATAAGCAATTCATCTGTTGATACTGGTCCACAAGCCGACTCACCTCAATTTGTTAGTAACCATATCAAAACAAATGGCATGGTTTTCAGTGAAGACAATTACAAAGATTTTTATTTTTATCCTAGAAGTGCGGATGGTAACCCTGAAGTCATAATGGATTTTACCAGCGCCACTGGAAGAAGAAATATCGAAATTAAACTTCCAAGTTACTACCCTCGATCTGCGTTTGATTATCATTATGCTGTGAAAAAGACCTTCGCTACCTATGCAGATAGGCGAGATGGTTTTGGAGCTGGTTACGGAGGAATCTGGAGAAGTGTAGTGATGTTGTATGATCTCACTGACATTTCTCTCTCAGGAAATATTGCCTACTGTACGATTCCAACAGGCGCTCAACTCACGGCCCTTGAAGGCCTCTCGAATCCCCTTGAAAATAATGTAAGTGGAACTTATTGTCCTAGTTCAGAGAGCTGCTGCCATTCTTATAATCCAGCGACTCGAATTCTGAAAGTGATCACGGGCAACCCTGCTAGTGGTCTTTGGGCTGGGAAAAAGATGGGACTTAAAATAAGCCTCGGTTATCCTGCTGGTGGTGGTACTTCGCTTAGAACGAAGCCTGGAACGAGTACTCATTATTTAAAACGACTAGGACTTTTAGAACTGAGTGGAATTCCTCAAGTGACTTATAAGCCGATCATGTGTAACGACAACGGCGACCGTTTGGTTCCCGGGGTCTTTAAAAAGCCTCTCGGCGTAACAGACATGAAATCAGTGCACTTTAACGACCCTTCTATCTCTTTTTATGACTCTACCTATTCAAGTAACTTTACCAATGCTAAAGGCCTAGACCATGAGCCGGTATTCTCAGAAAATGATTTCAAGTGCTGTACTCCTCTAGGTAAAAATACTACCGACAAAACGAAATGTTGCTCGGGTTATGGAAACGCGACTCCAAGTGGAACCATTTTTACTTGTGCTCTTCCTGTTGGGGCTGACTTGATGGTTTATTTTAACCGCTTTGTGACTAATGAAGGCCGAGGAACGGATCAGCCCGGTGGCGGTCTATTAGATGAAGATTTTGACAACCTGACTGGAGAGCCCATTATCTCCGTTACTGTTAGCCAAAAAATTTCGATCTTGGGTAAAACCTATTGTTCATCAGGTAAGGTTCGCCAAGGTGGAACATTTGGATCATTTAATTTAGAGCCAAGTGGAAGTGATACAAATCAAAACGAAAAAATTTACGGAATAGTCGACTCTCCCAATGATGAAGCGGCAGTTGCAGGCGGCGGAGCAAGTGCTGGATACACCGCCTTCATGTCAGGCTTTCGCTGGAACCATCACTTATATTGTGATGAATAAAAAGGATCCATGAAAAAAAATAGTAAAACTCCTTCAGAATCATCGATTGAAATGCGTGAGATGGTTATGCCACATCATACAAATCCTCAGAATACTGTGTTCGGGGGAACCGTTATGAGTTGGATTGATATTGCTGCTGCGATGGTAGCGGCCCGCCATTGTGGACGTCCTGTGGTCACGGCCCATATCAGTGACATTGATTTCATCGCTCCCATTAAGATGGGCTATCATGTACTGATTCAGGCTTCACTTAATTATGTTGGACGATCCTCTATGATTGTCGGAGTAAAAGTCACTTCTGAGAATCCCTACACTGGTGAATCAAGAACAACCACCAAAGCCTACCTGACTTTTGTCGCCTTAGATGATCTGAGTCGTCCGATTGAAGTTCCTGAACTAAAAATTGAGACTGAAGATGAAATTCGCCGCTTTGAAAATGCTAAGAAACGAGTGGCGATGAAAAAATCTGTGCAGAACACCCTTCAACAAAAGACTTAAAATGAAAATTTTACTTTTAGCGTCCCTTCTCGTGATTTCAAGCAACGCTTGCTTTGCTCAAGACGAAGACGAGGAAGTTGCCCCACAAGAATCTGCTCCACTAGTGCACTCTTCGCCATCAGAGTCCCTTGATCCCGAAAAGGCCAAAGACGTGATGGATAAACTTCGGGCGGGTCAAAAAACCCGAGAAGATCAGAATAAATTTTTGGAAGAACTGGACGCAGAAGATTAATCAGTTTTTGGTAAAAAAAAAGCCTCCATTCGGAGGCTTTTATTGTGTGTGTGCAGGAACTAATATCTCTTTCAAATTCTTTTCTTAAGAGTTAATAGAATCATTAAAGCAGTCAAAAGACCGACCCGTCAATTTTAAAACACAACATCTAGTATTTTTTATCGTCAGAAGTTTGACAAGGTCAACTGGTAGAGACAACACTTTAACAAATTGCGCAAAAAAAAGCCCTCTTACGAGGGCCTTGGAAAGCTTATTATGCAAGTTTTCTATTACCTTTCATAAGTTTCTTCTTACGAGCAAGGCGTTTTAGCTTCACACCGCTCTTTTTGTTCTTGGTTGCCTTCTTAGCTGGGCGCGCTTTTTTAAGTTTTTTCATAAATCCTCCTCAATATATCAATTCGAGTCAGTCTATAATAAAAGAATCTTTTTGCAAACGACAGGACGACAAATGAGATTAACTTATTTACTAATTTTCCTCTCTCTTTCGGTTTCGGCCCAAAATAAGCCTCGAATTCAGGTGATTCCCAACCCCGAATCCCTGGAAGACTTCGATCACGAGTTCAAAGGCTGTCCTGAAAACTCTGAATGTGATCAGGTTATGGGCCATATGCTGAGCCGCTGGAAGGGGCTCATTTCAAAACTGAAAGAAATTCCCGATAAAAATAAAAATGCCCAGGCACTGGATCTTTACCGCGCCAAGTACGGAATTCCTGTTGAGTTCTACACAAATCAAAAATCTCAACAAGGCTTTAAGCCAGTCCTCTATACCTCTCCTTGTAAAGAGCATCGCCAAAAGGACCAAAAACTAAACGTGCTTAAGGGAATCGCTTTTGTAAAATCCATGAATTCCGATCACGCAATCATTTGGCGAGATCAGTCTCAAATTGAACTTCCTCTGAAAGATAACTTAGTCCCTCAACCTGTCAGGGTCTATTTTGATCAAGGTGCAGTTACCTATCAATTACCAATCAATGAACAGCCACTGTTTATTAAAAACCGAGAACTCTATATTCTGAAAGAAGAAGATGGATTTTATTACACACTTAAGGTTTCAGAGAATGGGGACTGGAAAATTATCAATCTTGATATGACTCAATTAAGTTACTGGGAAGATAAACGCTCTGAGGTGGCCTGCCCCGCGGATACTGAAAAAGCTCCCAAAGAATTCAATGTTCAGTTTTGTAAAAGCGTTTGGGATTCTGACGCAAAAAAAGTCATTCCTGTAAGAATGCAGCAAGGATGCCTTATTTAAGAGTGGCCGTTCGACCGAAATAATCACCACTAAGGCAGCCGGCTTCTGAGATTAATTTTCTGTAACTATAAAAACCAATCCGAGGCTGATTCAGTCTCACTTTGATCCATTCACGAGTGTGAACGCGACCTTTTTCCAATGTTTTGGAGACAGAAACTTTCGTCGCACGTTCAATTTTAAGGCAGCGCTGATCGGGGTCATTGATACAATCATTAGATACGATATCCTGAGTTGTAAAATAGAGTAAGTTCGTAGCATCAAGAGCAATCGGAGAGGACAAGTTATTCAGGTTATGACAAATCAAACTGATGACTCCTGTATCAATCGTTTCTACGTCAGAAAAATAGAATAAATTGTTTCCCTCACTAAACTTTAGGCTTCCGGCCTGATTCACCAATTTAACGCTTGAATCGGCCATCGGAGAAAAACTTGTATCTGCACACTGTTTACTCGTATTAGAGAAAACATAATCAGAATTCACTAGTGAGCTTATCGTTATTGATTTCGTCTGAAGGGCATCGCAGATTTCTTTAATCTTCGAATGCTCCGTTGACCCCACTACAATCGCCTGGGACGTAAGGCTATTGAGTGTCGCAAGTTTTGAATCTGAAGGAAGAGTTATTTTTCCACACGAGGCGATAAGAAAAGTGGCAAGTATAAGGCTAAGCTTCATAAAAATTACCTTTGAACCATTCGATTTTTAATTAAGTTTACGCGCATTCGGTGGGCCTCATTA